>CAKOLP010000218.1 GCA_934096025.1 uncultured Bacilli bacterium | reverse complement strand
GTATAGTGTAACGGAACATGAGGCAGTTTATAATATGGAAGAACTAGCTAATGTGCGATTACCATATCCGGAGTGTGATGCGAAGAATTTGTTTGTATGTGATGATAAAAAGAATAATTATTATTTAATAAGTGTTAAGAATAACAAAAGAGTGGATTTAAAAGTTTTATGAAAGGAAAATGGGATTAGGCCACTTAGTTTTGCTAAAGAAGATGATTTATTTAGGTTTTTGAAGTTGAAACCAGGTTTTGTTAGTCCGTTAGGCGTGTTAAATGATGAGTCAAAGAGTGTTATAGTTTATTTGGATAAGGATTTTTGGGAATATAATGAAATTATCGGAGTTCATCCGAATGACAATACTGCAACAATATGGTTAAATGTAAAAGACTTAGTAAAAATTATTGAAGAACATGGTAATAGAGTGCATATAGTAAAAATTTAAAGGGAGGAATTTATGAAAGATTGTTTAGTGTGTTATTTTTCTGCAACCGGAACACAAAAAATGTAGCAGAAAAAGTAAGAGAAATATTAGATTGTGATATTTTTGAAATTTTGCCAGTGGAAAAATATACTGATGAAGATTTAGATTGGAATGATAAAAGTAGTAGGTCAAGTTTAGAAATGGCTGATGAAAACTCTCGGCCAAAAGTTGAAAAACAAGTAGATAATTTAGATAATTATAGAAAAATTGTACTTGCTTTTCCTTTTGGTGGTACAAAAATCCGAGCATTATAAATACATTTTTAGATGAAAATAATTTAGAAAATAAAGAAATATATGTTCTTGTAACTTCTGGTGGTTCTAGTGTTGCAAGCAGTTTAGAGCATTTAAGAAAATGTTATGCAAATTTAAATTTTGTAAGTAGCAAGAGAATAAATTATATAACAGATAAAAGTGAAATAATAGATTGGATAAGATAAGGAGAATATATGATAAAACAAACTGCAGGTAGAGATGCTTTAGGAGATTTTGCTCCAGCTTTTGCTCATTATAATGATGATATTTTATTCGGGGAGAATTGGATTATGAAAGTATTAAATTGAAAACTAGATGTATTATTACTGTTGTTGCTTTAGTGTCAAGTAGAGTAATAGATAATTCTTTAAGGTATCACTTAGAAAATGCTAAGAAAAATGGCGTTACTAAAGAGGAAATGGTAGGTATCATTACACATACTGCCTTTTATGTAGGGGGGCCAAAAGGTTGGGCAGTGTTTAATTTGGCAAAGGAGGTTTACAAAGATGATAAATAAAGAAAATAATAATTCTCTTTTATTTGGGTTAGGAGAACCTAATGTTAATTTTGCTAAATATTTTATTGGTAATAGTTATATATATCCTTTGTCGGATCCACAAGAAACAATATTTTTGGATAATGGTACCTTCGAACCGGGGTGTCGAAATAATTGGCATATTCACCATGCTACTAAAGGTGGTGGACAGATACTTATTTGCATCGACGGGAACGGTTTTTATCAAGAAGCAGGGAAAAAAGCTATTAGCTTAGAACCAGG
>CAKOLP010000217.1 GCA_934096025.1 uncultured Bacilli bacterium | reverse complement strand
AGCTGGAGTTTTTTCTACTTCTTTTGTTTCTCCATTTAATGACGATTCATCAACACTTACTTTTCCTTTAATTAAATGACCATCTGCAGGAATTTTATCTCCACTATTTAAAATTATAATATCCCCTACAACTATATCATTAATTGGTATTTCTATTATTTTGTTATTTCTTCGTACTTTAACTTTGGTATTTAAAGATTCACTTTGTAATCTAGAAAAAGCTTTCTCAGAGCCATACTCACTTAAACTAGATATAAAAGACGCTAAGAATATAGCTATTAAAATACCAATTGTTTCATACCAATCAAAGTCTCGGAATAACACAACTACCTTAATAGCAAGTGCAATTAGTAATATCTTTATAATTGGGTCTCCGAGTGATTCAATTAATAAATGCACAAATGTATTTTTGTTTTTCTTACTTATTTCATTAGTTCCATATTTTTTTCTACTTTCTAAAACTTCTAAATCATTTAATCCCATATGCTTGTCCTCCTACATAAACATATGTCTTAAATTTAAAAAGATGTCAAAAGAAAAACAGAAAAATATATTTCTGCTTATCCATTAGTTTCATTATCCTGATGTTTTTTTACTTCTATTAAATCTGCTATTCCTCCTGCACTCATCGTAGACATTATACCAACTAAAATAGAGTTTAATAAACTACTATCTAAATCCAAGAAGTAACAAATAACACCACTGATTAAACCAATTACAACATTTTGAATAGGAATAAATTTATTAGGCATTTTGTCTAAGAATATTTTAGTTATGGCACCAAAAATATAAGCTACAAGCATGATTACAACTGATAATGTTATAGTCAAGTTATATCACCCCCTTTAAAGGTAATAACCCTTTATTATAATTTATGAGCTAGTCCTTACTCGGGGGTGTATTCTAGCCCTTTTAATAACTATATTCTTTGATAATTTTATCTAGGGATCTAAAGCCTAAACGTTTATAGTCATAGGTATCTAATTTGATATTTGACTTAATATTTTTCTTCTTTAAGTATTCTTGGAACATATTTTCATCTACATCTTTATATCTAATAGTTTTAGTTATTCTTCCCAAAAATTCTTTGCTAAAGTAATCATCATATGTTCCACTCGTTTTCATAAAACCTATTTGTTTTTGTAAGGTAGCATTACTTGTCATGAAGATATAAGTGTTTTTAAAGTCTATTTTTTCTCCCTTAGCATCTGTTATAAAGCCCTCATCAAGTATTTGTAAGAATAAATTTATTACACTAGGATGCGCTTTTTCTATTTCATCTAATAATATTACAGAATATGGTTTTAGTTTTAATTCATCAAATACAGTACGATCACTATAACCTACATATCCTTGATTTGCGCCGATTAATCTTGTAATTCCTAGTTCTGTAGAATACTCAGTCATATCTAATCTAATTAAAGGAATATTTAAAATATTTGCTAGTTCTTTAACTGTTTTAGTCTTACCTACTCCGGTATTTCCTGTAAGCATTATCGATAAATGTATGTTTT
>CAKOLP010000216.1 GCA_934096025.1 uncultured Bacilli bacterium | reverse complement strand
TCTTTAACTTTATCTATAGCAGCATATTTAGCTAGTTTTTCTTTAACTAAAATAGCTTCCTGCATATCTTTAGTAGCATATTCTTCTACACTTTTTACAATATCTTTATCAAGTTCACTTTTTTCTAATTCTACTTTTTCTTTACCAATTTCCTTAATAATTTCTTCTTGGAATTCACATAGCACTTTAATTTTTTCATGAGCAAACATTAAAGCATCTAACATTGTGTCTTCATCAAGTTCTTCTGCACCGGCTTCTACCATACAAATAGCTGTTTTAGTTCCCGCTACAGTTAAATGTAGGCTACTTTCCTCAGCTTCCCTACTAGTAGGATTTATAATAAACTTACCATCAATTAAACCCACTACAACACCAGCAACCGGACCAGCAAAAGGAATTTCACTTATACCTAAACATAGTGATGAACCAAGTAATGCTGCCATTTCTGGCGAATTATCTTGATCAACCGATAAAACTGTATTTATAACTTGTATTTCATTTCTTAGTGCTTCATCAAACATTGGTCTAATAGGTCTATCTATAAGTCGAGCTGCTAAAGTCGCTTGATCACTTGGGCGCCCCTCTCTTTTAATAAAACCTCCCGGTATTTTTCCTACTGAATACAATCTCTCTTGATATAACACTTGTAGAGGAAAAAAGTCTTGAGAAACCGGAGTCTTTCCCATAACACAAACAGATAAAACTGCTGTATCTCCATATCTAACTAATACTGATCCATTTGTTTGTTTTGCTAATTCTCCCGTTTCTACTTTAATATTTCTTCCCTCAAAATTTAAATCATATATTTTCTTCATAAAAACCCTTTCTAAAAACAAAAAAGGACACTAAAAATAAGTGCCTTTATTTTCTTAAATTTAATTTTTTAATAACTTCTCTGTAACTTACAACATCATTTTTCTTTAGATATTCAAGTAACTTTCTACGACGACCAACTTTCATTAAAAGTCCTCTTTTAGAATGAAAATCATGTTTGTGTTCTTTTAAATGTTCAGTTAAAGTATTAATTTCATTTGTTAAAATAGCAACTTGTACTTCTGCACTCCCACAATCTTTTTCATTCTTAGCAAATTCTTTAATAATCTTTGCTTTTTCTTCTTTTTGTAAAGCCATTTTTCCTCCTTATAATCGGTTTAAACCTAGTATTAATAAAATATCTAACCCAAGAATAAACTTCCTTTTTATTATATTTTAAAACTCACACTTTTTCAATAACAAATTATTTTAATGCACTTAATAATTCATCTTTTTTCATTGTAGAATATCCTTTTACCCCAGCTTCTTTAGCTAAAGCTTTTAATTCTGCCAATGTTTTCTTACTTAAATCTTCTTTTTCTTCTTTAGAAGCTTTTACAGTCTTAGTTTCTTTTACTTCTTCTTTTACTGTCTTAGTTTCTTTTTTTACTTCGCCATTTAAAGCTTTTTTAGCTAATTCAACTAAAGCTGTAAATGATTTAGCATCATCAATAGCCATTTCTGATAACATTTTTCTATTAATTTCGATACCAGCTAATG
>CAKOLP010000215.1 GCA_934096025.1 uncultured Bacilli bacterium | reverse complement strand
TTATAGTTGTGGTATAATCTTTTTGACCCAAGAGGTATATAATCCGCTGTATATTTATATGATTATAGGTAATAAGTATAAGGAGGTAGAAGTTTATGGCAAATTTAGTTGACAAGATTGCTAAGAAACATATTCGTAAAGATATTCCTGAATTTAGAGTTGGGGATACTGTTAGAGTTGATGTTTGGGTAAAAGAAGGTAAAAAAGAAAGAATCCAATCTTTTGAAGGTTTAGTTATTGCCAAAAGAGGTGGAGGAGTATCTGAAACATTTACAGTACGTAAGAAAAGTGGAACAATCGGCGTATCAAGAGTATTTCCAGTTAATACACCAACAATTGATAAAATTGTCGTAGTTAAAAAAGGAAAAGTTCGTCGTGCTAAACTTAACTTTATTAAAGGAATGCGTAAAGAATATAAAGTCAAGGAAAGAAGTTAATTCTTTCCTTATTTTGATAGGAGGAATAAATTGAGGATTGTAAAGGAATTAATTCCTTATGGCATAATAATAGTGGTAGTGGTCTTGATTAGAACATTTATTATTACTCCGGTTAAGGTAGATGGTTCAAGTATGAAAGAAACATTATTTGATAAGGATATCTTGCTTTTATATAAATTAAGTAGTATTGATAGATATGACATAGTAGTTCTTGATGAAGCATATGATGATGAGATTATTATTAAAAGAATAATAGGTATGCCTGGGGAATCTGTAAGTATTAAAAATAATAAGATATATGTAAATGATGAGGAAATAGATAATTCTTTTGCATATGGCACAACAAGTGATTATGATAAGATAACATTGGGTGATGATGAATACTTCATTTTAGGGGATAATCGCTTAATTAGTAAAGATTCTAGGTATTTTGGACCAGTTAAAAAGGAAGAGATAAAAGGGAAAGTTATTTTTAGACTTTATCCATTTAATAAGATTGGCACAATTAAGTAGATTTACAGGAAAATTGTTAAAAAAAGGATAATATCTTTAATTTTAGCTGAAGCTATAGCTTTACATTTGAAAGTGTAAAGTTTTTTTAATTTCCACTAAAACATTAAGAATGTATGATAAGATAGTAGTCCTAGATGGAGGTAGTAAATGAATATAATTAATAATGTTATAGATAGTATAAAGGGGGTAAGTGGTATAGAAAATAAGTATATAGTTTTAGTTATTATATCTATAGTAATTATAATAAGTGGTAAGTTATTAAATAAATGTATTAATAAAATGTATAAACTTAGGGAACATAGTGGAAGAAATACTTTTAAATTTAGGGAAAGAAGTAGTATTGTATTTAATTTAATAATTTTATTTAGTTTATTTTTAGTTTGGGAAAATTATTTGAGTAATATTATTACTTTGATATCTTTTGTTTCAGCTGGGGCTACGATTGCTTTAAGGGAAGTGATACTTAATCTTTTTGCCGGATTTTTTATTCGTGTTTCTAAACCTATAGTAGTTGAAGATAGAATTGAAATAGATGATGTAATGGGAGATGTAATAAGTAAACATGCATTAGGCTTTGAAATTTTAGAAA
>CAKOLP010000214.1 GCA_934096025.1 uncultured Bacilli bacterium | reverse complement strand
TTTTTAACAGCTTCTCCATTCATACTAACTATAATATCATTAGCTTGTAATCCTGCCTTACTTGCTGGAGAATTCTTTTCTACTTCCACAACTATTACACCTGAAGTCAAATTAGAATTCTTTATTAAATCGTAATATTGATAAGAATAATATCCTTTAGATAAATCTAACATTTTAACTCCAATATATGGATAAGTCGTAGATTCTCCCTTTATTATTTGTTCAGCTTTTTGTATCGCATTTTCAATAGGAATAGCAAATCCCATTCCCTCAACGCCACTACTAACAAGTTTTAATGAAGTAATACCAATAACTTCTCCATTTGAATTACATAAAGGTCCTCCACTATTACCGGAATTTATCGCTGCATCAGTTTGTAATACTTTCATAACATAATCATTTTGACTAGAATTGTCAAGTGAAACTTCTACCATTCTATCTTTACCAGAAACTATTCCTCTAGTAACAGTCCATGAATAAGCACTATCAAGCGGAGCTCCTACCGCAAAAGCTGTATCTCCAACTCTAATACTTTCACTCTTACCAAGTGATGCAATCTCTAAATCTTTAGAAGTTTCCAAAGATAACACTGCAATATCCGCATATTGATCAGAACCTACAACCTTAGTTTCTAGTACACTTCCATCTGTAAATGTAACAGTTACTTTATTTCCACCATCAATAACATGATGATTTGTTAATAAGTAATATTTATTATCTTCTTTTTGATATACAAACCCAGTGCCTGATGCCGAATATACATCATTTTTATATGTAGAAACAATAACCACCGAATTATATACCTTTTCAACAGCATCAGCAATACCAGTATCGGTTACCGTAACATCTTTTTCTAACTTCGTAACATTTTCAGTTATTGTCGTAGGAAAAAAATACACCACTGCATACATAACTAAAGCCCCAACAAACAAAACCATTATATAACTTACTAAATTCTTTTTATTGTTCATTTCATTCATTTTTCCAACCTCACTATCTCTTTATAATTATTTGGGAATCCCATTTCATGCAATACTTTTTCAATGTTTATAACTTTTAGTTTCCCAGCTAAAACATCAATTTCATAACTTACTTCACTAATAAATAAACTAAAATTATCTTTATCAAGTAACTGTTTCAATATAATAATTAATGCAAATAAATCATTCTTTCCATAAATATAATAGTCATTTTGTTTAGGAATATACAATTGTTGATGAAACTTAGTATCCTCAATCCACTTTTGTGTCCGATTAATATAACAAATATCTTCATGAGCACACAAATTTCTATAATTAGCCACTAAAGGTAAATAATTAATCATATTTGGTACACTCACCTCAAAATAATCTGCAATTTCTTTTTGATCTTGATACTGTAGTATTGTATAAAGCTCACCAACTATTCCAAATGATAATACTTTCACCACAACCCAAAGAGGAATATACCCATAATTAATTAAATAATGCGCTGTAGCAGTATGTTGTTTTCCATTAACACTTATCTGCCTTTTCATCTTTTTAATCAAATCATTAATTTGTCTATTTCTTCTTGGAT
>CAKOLP010000213.1 GCA_934096025.1 uncultured Bacilli bacterium | reverse complement strand
ACTATGCCCTTAAGGCCATGTAAATTTGCCAAAGTTGCAGCATATATTCCAACTGGACCAGCACCAATAATAATAATATCTTCCATATTTATCTTTTATCTAATAAAGTTTGTACGAACGTTATTTTCTAACTCTACTTCACCGTATTTTTCTTTTCCTAAAGCTATGCTTTTAATTAAAAAAGCCATATTCTTACCTAAATTTCTCATTACTTGTAAGCCTTCTAAATCTTGCATGCCATCTTCTTTATTGTTTCCATGAATATTATTCCAATATGTACTAGAAACAATTGGCATACCAGAAATAGTAAAGAACTTATTTAGCTCATCGAAAGTTGCTGTACAACCACTACGTCTAGCTGAAACAATGCTAGCACCTACTTTCATAGACAAATCGTAATTTATACTATAAAAAAGTCTTGTCAGTAATGAAACGACTGTACTATTAGCGCTTCCATAATAAACAGGGGCACCAACTACTAATCCATCAGCATCTTTTAGTTTAAAAGCAATCTCATTAACACAGTCATCAAAAACACATTTACCCGTTTTTTTACAAGATCTACAAGCTATACAGCCTCTGATATTTTTGTTACCAACATGTATAATCTCAGTTTCAATATCACATCTATTAAGAGTATCGCTTAATTCTTTTAAAGCTAAAGCTATAACACCATCTACGTGTGGACTACCATTTATTAATAATACTTTCATAATGCCTCCTTTTTAATATAATACAACCTAAAGTCTACTTTAGGTAAATGATTATTTTTTGTTTGGAAGAATTAAAAGAATTGATGTCTTTCTTTGATAATCTTTATAATCGCTTCTACGATTAACTTGTCTTTTTTCCATCATCGGAATAGATACAACTATGAATAAGAACAACATTATAATTATACCTATAAAAGTAAACCACAATGAGTAATCAGTTAATAATAAAGAGCAATATACTCTTACCCAAATTAATATTTCACCTAAATAATTTGGATGTCTAGAATATTTCCATAGACCTCTTCTACATGTAACTTTTTCTGTCGTTGTTCTTAAAAAAGCATGCATTTGTCTATCTGCAAATAACTCTAATAAAGTACCAACGACTATAATTGAACTACCTAATAAAGATAAAGGAGAGGCATTTTTTGCAAATAGTAAAATTGCTGGAACTAAAGCACTATAAACAAATAAAGTCGGCATCATTTGTATTCCAAAAAAGTTAATTATAGGCCATAGTTTAGGATGATTTTCTCTATACATTTTATAACGCCAATCTTCCCATTTACGATCACTAAAAGTAGTAATCCAGTTAATTGTTAATCTAAATGACCAAAAACTAAAGGATACATAAAATAAAATGTGATATATATTAACGTATTCGGCAGTTAATAAAACATACGTTAAAATTACAAACGGAGTCAAACTCCAATACGCGTCATATATACTTGAATTTTTTAAAATTAATGAAAATATCCAAATTACAATAGTAGAAACAACATCAAAAACAAGAGTTTTTAAAAGCATGTTTTCTATGATAAGACTACTTAAAAAACCAATTGCATA
>CAKOLP010000212.1 GCA_934096025.1 uncultured Bacilli bacterium | reverse complement strand
GATAATGTATGGTATAATGGAAATGTTAGAAAAAAATATGTAAGAAAGAGAAAAGAAATGGAAAAATGTAAAATTGGTTTTATTCATGGAAGTTTTGACATGTTTAATGTAGAAGACTTAAAAAGAATAAAAGAGGCAAAAGCAGAATGTGAAACATTAATTGTTGGAGTTTATGGTGACGACTTAATTTTAGAAAAAGAAGGAAAAACAGCAGTTATACAATGTGAGGAAAGAAAAAGAATAGTAAATGCAATAAAAGGCGTTTCTGGTGTTATAGAAATTGATGACATGGAGATGTTAAAAATAAGAGAAGATTTGGCATTAAGAATAAAAGATGCAATGAAACAAGAACCAGAAGAAGAGACAGAAAAGAAATATAAAACAGGATTTATACAAGGAACTTTTGATATGTTCCATTTTGGACATTTAAATTTGGTAAATAGAGCTAAAAAACAATGTGAAGAACTAATTGTAGGTGTAAATACAGATGACTTGGTAAGGATGTATAAAAACAAAACACCAATTGTACCTTTTGAACAAATAAAGGAAATTCTTGAAGCTATAAAGGGTGTAAGCAGAGTTGTTGGAATGGAAGATAGAAATAAAATTAAAGCTGCAAGAGAAATTGGTTTTAATGCACTTATAATGGGAAATGATTGGGAAGGATCAGAATTTTATAACATAATGGAAGAAGAACTAAGAGGTGTTGGAGTAGATGTTGTTTATTTACCATATACACAGGGAATTTCTTCAACAAAACTTAGAGCTACACTTGGAAAAGATAAAGATGGAAAAGACATAAAACCAGAAGATGACGGAAGATAAATGCAACCAAAGCATAATAAAAATGAAAGATACATCAAAATGACTTGAGAATCTATATAAAATGTGATAAGATATTATGAGTATAAATGAGAGGAGTAAATTATGAAAGTAAATACTGAAAAATTATTAAAAGGATTAAATGAAAAATGGAGTGGAATTTCTTGTCCGTATTGTCAGAATAGTAAATGGACAGTGGATACGACGATTGTTACACCTATTGAAGTTAATGAAAATAAGGGGATGCTATTTGGGGGAAGATTTCAACCATTGATATCTGTTTCATGCAGAAATTGTGGTAATACTGTTTTTGTAAATGGATTAATACTTGGATGTATAGATGAGATAAATGACGAAATAAAAGATGGAAAAGAAGGAGTAATAAAAAATGGCGAGACAAAATAACTTTACGTTATCACAAACAACAACAAAAACCAATAAAAGTAATAATGTTAAATTAGATCATGCACCTAAATTAGATTCTCAGAATTATCATCAAGAGGAAATAAAACAAAATAAAGCAATAGTAACAAATGCAATAGTAATGATATGGGTAGGAATAGTGCTTATAATAGCAAGTTTTATTGTATATGTGGTTAAATTGACGGATACATTATTGACGGTGGCTCTATGCGGATGTTTTATAGATTTATTTTCAGGTACAATTTTATATATTTTTAATAAATTATATTTAAATAGTAAAGGTATAAATAATGATTTAGCAACAAAATTAATTATAGATGGTTTTTTAAATAATAATTAAT
>CAKOLP010000211.1 GCA_934096025.1 uncultured Bacilli bacterium | reverse complement strand
ATAAAACAAATAAGAAACAATATTTGACATATTCTTATAAATATTTAAAAGCAGATGGTCAAAATGATGGGAACAACGAAGAAGGCCTGGGAAACCTAGATAAATATACTAAAGTTGGAGAATACGAAAATGGTGAAGAAGTTGTTAAGAGAATTAAAATAAAAGCAGATAGTAATGAAAATGATGAGGATGATTTTACAAAGGAAACAGAAATACCGGTTATGATAGGGGATTTATATAATATTGCTGTAGGACATATTGATTTTATAGATGTGAACTTTTTAACAGGTAGTAGTTCTCAAAAAGCAGATGGAACGGGATTAAGACATGCTGAAGATTCAATTTGGACCAATTTTAGAAATTTTGCAGCATTAATAATAAGAATTAGTATATATTTTGCAAGTGCCATCTTATTAATGACTTTATTATGGCATGGAGTAAGAATAGTAGGACATACATTTAATGATCCAAGGTCTAGGGCAAACAGTAAAGAAGCCCTAAATAGATTAAAGAATGCATTACTAATACTTATAGGAACAATTTTATTTATGTCAGTGTGTATTTTTGGATCACCGTCATTGTATGGCATGATTTCCAAAGAAAATACATATGAATTACCAATAAGGGTTGATGTAGAAGGCGCATATAGTTTTAGTACAACTCCAACAGGTTATGTAAGATATATGGCTTCAACAGCAGATATAGAAGAATATGCACAAAAATTAAATTATTCATTTGCGTATTTTTGGTTAGCTCTCATAAATTTGTTAAGTATTGGTCTTATGATAGTAAGAATGTTTTTATTATGGCTATTATCAATTATCGGTCCAATTATAGCTGTATTTTATGCTTTTGGAAAAAAAGGACCGATAAGCCTTAGAAATTGGGGAAGTTTGTATTTAAGTTTTTCTTTGATACAATTGATGGTGACTATTATATACATAATAATATTGAATGTGTTAGTTTAGTTATTTAGATATAGAAAGGAGGTAATAATTATCAAGAATAGAAAATTTATGATTAAATTATTTATGATGTTTATAATATTTTTGGTGTGTTTTAGCGGAAAGGTTTTTGGCGTAAGAAAAACAGGTCTTGATATATGGTTACACTCTTATTCTAGAAATATTGAGGGAACTGGAGTACATATGAAAGAAATTGCATCCGAATTAAAAAAGACATATGGATATGATTATTCAGATGTAAGAGATAAAATGACATTTGATACAACAATTTCAATAGAAAAGAAAAAGAAGAGATGGTTTAAAGATGAGTCTAAATATAGCATAAAAATTCGGAAAAGGTGATGGGGCTGTAACTTATGATGGAATAACAGAAGAAGATTTAAAAAATGTATATGGATGTTATTCTAAAACACCTAGTGAAGGAGATAAGTGGAAAGCAATACTAAAGGTTTCTTTTGTTGGCTCTGGGAAAAATGGAAACTACATATTACCAAATTATTCTGGGTCAGGAACAACAAATGTTTCTTGGGATGTTAAAATAAATGAAATTTATGCAGGGCCAGATGAAGATGAAGAAGATTATAAATATGGAAAAGGACTAAAATCAGACGTTGTAACAAAG
>CAKOLP010000210.1 GCA_934096025.1 uncultured Bacilli bacterium | reverse complement strand
AAAATTTTCATAGTTAATTTTAATCTACTTTTCCATTATAATATCTTTTTTATATTTTGGCAAGTGTTTTTTGTAATTTAATTTTACAATTTATACATTTAATAAAAATATGGGGATATAAATCAATTTATATCTCCATACAACTTTATAGATATTATTTTATAATATCCATAACTTCTTCTAAAGAAGTTATTTCATACGTAGCTCTATATGATGTAGTATTTTCCTTTTTATTTGGATTAACCCAAATACTATCAATATTCGCCTTATTAGCAAATGCAATATCACTTTCAAGTGAATCTCCTATAATAATTGAGCATTCTTCCATTCCTGGATCAACCACTCTTTTGATGGTTAACGGATTAGATTTTAAATAATTATCTTCTGCCGAATAAACTTTTTCCATATAATCTAAAATTTCAAATTCTTTCATCTGTGAAAGTTGTCTCTCAAGCCACCAATCAGTTAAAACAATATTTTGTTTTCCTTTTATTCTAAAATCTGCTAAAACTCTTTTTGCATTTTCATCCAAATAATTACATTGTGTATTGCACCAACAATTCAAAAATTTTTCTCCTGAAATTTTTGGTTCTAACAAACTTGGCATTGTACGTTCAATTATTTTATATGCCTCATTTTTTGTAAATTTTTTCGTTTCAAAGTATCTATTAAAACTTTGTGTCATATATAAAAATTCTTGTTTTATTTCATCATCACATTCAATTTTTAAGCTATCACAAATAAGTTGAATACTGTTTTCGCTATGTTTCCATAAAGTTCCATCTAAATCCCAATAAATATACTTATACTGCTTTTCTAATTTCTCCATTTTTCCCCCCATAATTAAATCGTATAGTTTCAATAGATTAAATTATACCATTTCTCACATGTTATGTCAATTACTGTTTATTTAATAACTTCTCTTGTATATTTTACTTTATTTGTATATAATACAAATAAAAAGGAGGAATGAATATGGGAACACCACATAATGATGCTAACTTTGGAGAAATCGCAAAAAATGTAATTATGCCAGGAGATCCAAACAGAGCTAAATTAATTGCTGAAAAGTATTTAGAAAATTATAAACTAGTAAGTAACGTTAGAGGTATTTATGCTTTTACTGGAACATATAATGGAAAAGATGTAACTATTATGGCATCTGGTATGGGAATGCCAAGTATGGGTATTTACTCTTATGAGCTTTTTAAATTTTATGATGTAGATAATATTATACGAATTGGTTCTTGCGGCGCTATGAGTCCTGAACTTGATATGTTTGATATTATTCTAAGTAATGAAGTTTATACTGAGGGAAATTATGCTTTAACATTTGCTAGTGAAAACACTCATATTGTAAAACCAAGTGAGAATTTAAACCAAAAAATCATAAATACTGCTAATGAAAAAAATCAAAAAATAATTCTTGGAAATACAGTCTGTACAGAAGTTTTTGACGAATATATACTAAAACTTGATGAATATAAAAACAGAATTCCAAAAGATTTTACCCCTATTTCTGCAGAAATGGAAGCATTTGCACTTTTATATAATGCTTACAAATTAGGTAAAAGTGCAAGTTGCCTAATGAC
>CAKOLP010000209.1 GCA_934096025.1 uncultured Bacilli bacterium | reverse complement strand
GTCATTACCTTGGTGATAATTGGTATAAATGGCATTTTGAAATTATAGCTTGCAATCTGCTTGGTTTTTGTATTAAAACCGATTGGCATTTTGTCTAAGTTATAATCTGTTGTTACGATATTATCAACAGTTACTACCTTAGGTATTACTGGTATTTTTCTAGCACGTTGTGTATAAGCACTATTCAATTTTTGTGAAACTTCTCTTACAACGTTAGTCATATCTTTTCTTTGGGCAAATAAAGCTGTTTGAAATTCATATGCTGTATCATCTTTAGCAACTAGTCCTCTTCCAAAAAATTTAGATGGAAATAATCCACGCGGAGCATTTACAATCGTACGATAATCGCTTTCATTAGGAATTTGTAGGCATATATTGTTGCTGAAATTTTGTGCTATACGACTACGAACAGCATTAGTTGAAACAGCACTTATAATAAATACAATTCCATATTTACTTCCATCACGATATAAATTTTGGATACCTTCAGATAATTTAGAAAAATTCTCAACAAAAATTTCATAATTATTGATGATGGTTACTATAAGAGGTAACTTTTTACCACTATTTTGACAATATTCTTTATAACTTCCGGCATAATCTTTAAATAAGTTCTTTCTTACTTCTACTTCTTTTATTAACATTTCAAAAATATCATAGGTTAAATCTATATCCTCAATAGTAGATACTTCACCAACATGTGGAATGTTATAGAACATTTTTAAAGTTTCACTACCACAATCAACAATATACATATTTACCTCATCCGGTGTATGTTCTGCCATGATAGACCAAATTATTGTTGATAATAAGTTTTCTTTACCACTACCGGTTTGACCGTATATTAAAGTATTACCCTGATTAGTTAAGTCTAAATTTAATATACCTTGTTCCTGATTATTTGGATTATCATATTCTCCAATTACAGGATTGATATAGTATGGCTGTGGTTTATAATTATATTTTTTCTTTAATTCACTTAAATAAATTTCTGCTTGAAGTGAATCAAGCCATAATTTTTTAGTTACTATATTTTCTTTAATACCTAAATCGTAGATATATTTAACTATATTGGTTAATTGATCTCCTAAATTTTTGGTTTGATCTACTTTGATAGCATCTTTTATTGTTTTTACCGAATAACCAACATTATTTACAAAATTTATTGAATCATCTATTTTCTTTATGATTCTATCAGATGGAACATATTTGGCACCACTCCAACCAGATTGTCCGATATCAAAATAATCATTATAACCAACTTGTAAATAAAAACGACCTGTTTCTTTAATACTTGCAGCTTCTGGTCTTTTTAACATTTCCATACTATCTGAACGATCTTGAACTTTTAAGCAAACTTTGAATTTGGAATTAGACCAAATTTGATCATTTACAACACCACTAGGTTTTTGAGTTGCAAGAATTAAGTGAACTCCTAAACTACGACCAATACGGGCAGTTGATATTAATTGTTGCATAAATTCTGGTTGTTGACTTTTAAGTTCAGCAAACTCATCACTTATTATAAATAAATGAGCCATCGGTTCTTCTACTACACCTTCACGATATAATCTTTGGTATTTATATATGTCA
>CAKOLP010000208.1 GCA_934096025.1 uncultured Bacilli bacterium | reverse complement strand
GAAGTAACAAGGGATACTTGGCCAACTGAGGGCTATAAATTAAATACTACATTATCACGTTGTGAAAATGGGGGCACTATTTCTTGGGATGATAAAAAGAAAATAGTAATTATGAATAGTGATAGTTCTGAAAAATGTTACGTTTATTTTGATATTTATAATGATACAACTCTTGCAACTTATATTAAATCTCTTTATACAGGAACGCAAGGCGAAAATAATTTATATTTACATGATGATACTTTGGAAAATGGTGCAAATGACAAAAGTTATAGATATGCCGGCGCAAGTGATACAACTAACAACTTTGTATGCTTTGGATATGATTCAAAAGACGGAACTTGTCCCTCAGATAACCTTTATAGAATAATTGGAGTTTTTGGAGATAATGTAAAATTAATTAAGTGGGATTATGCTACAACAGCGTTACTGGAAACAGATGGGGATTATGCTAAAACATATAAAGAATTTGAAGGAGGAAGTGCGTATGGTACAAATAAAGGTTCAAATGCTAAAGTAAGTATAGGTGTCTATTATTGGAATTATAAAGCTGGAAATTCCATTTCGAATATATGGAGTACAAGTTTGTTGAATAAAACGAATTTAAATTCAAATTTTATAAATAATATAGGAAAAAATTGGGCAGATAAAATAGCAACAACAAAATGGAGTGTCGGAGGAAATACTTTGGATAGTATTAGAAATGTAACTGCAAAAACTTCATATGTAAATGAAATCATATCTCCAGGCGCAGATATAACAATTAAAGCAAAAATAGGTTTAATGTATGTAAATGATTATGGTTTTGCAGCAGCGCCTAGTGCATGGAATACTTATCTTGTGAATTATAATGAGTCCGACATTATAACGGTAAATTGGATAAACATGGGTCTTTGGGAATGGGTAATAACACCGCGAATAGACGCTACAAATTTTGTCTGTTTTATTAGTTATTATGGTAATGTATATAATTCTGATGCTGGCTCTTATTATGCAGTCCGACCTGTATTTTATCTTGAATCTTCAGTTAAATATGTCAGTGGTAACGGGACACAAAGTTCACCATATATAATAGATTGATTTATTTTAAATAAAATGGTAATATTAAGATATATTGAGAGGGAGCTTAAAATGGAAAAGACAAAGAGTTTAATCTTGGGAATTATCTTAATAGTAATTGGTATTATTTTGGGGTTAAATGCTTTAAACATTACAAATATAGATATCTTTTTTGCTGGTTGGTGGTCATTATTTATTATAGTGCCTTCTTTCATGGGATTATTTACAAATAAAGATAAAATTGGAAGTTGTATATGCTTAATTATTGGGATTTTACTTCTACTCGGAGCTCAAGATATTATCGATTATTCCTTATTATGGCAATTGTTAGTACCAATATTCTTAATTGTTTTAGGGGTATCATTTCTATTTAAAAGTTCAAAGAAAAAACAAGAGGAGGAGAAATAATGACTGATAAAAAGGGGACTATAATAACTTTTATACTTTCAATTATTGTTGTAGTAGTAGCAGGTTTTTTAGGAATAACTTTCGGAGGTTATTTTAAAAGTAATAAAGTTGTAGCAAACGGGATAGTTATTAAT
>CAKOLP010000207.1 GCA_934096025.1 uncultured Bacilli bacterium | reverse complement strand
TTCTTACATCTTTATAAGTATCAAGTTTTAATGCATAGGGAAATGAACTTTTAGTTATATAATCAACATACTTTTTTTCTATATCAGAATCCCCTACATATGAAACATATTCTTTAAAAGACAAAGGCAACATTTTAATTTCTACATATCTGCCAGAAAGTAAAGTTGCTAACTCACTAGATAAAATCTTTGAATTTGAACCAGTTATATACAAATCAACATTTTTCTTTACATATAAAGCATCAATTGCTTTTTGAAAATCAGGTATATTTTGTACTTCATCTATAAAAATATAATTAATTTTATCCTGTATTAGTCTTGAATTTATATAATTATATAATTTTTTACAATCATCTATATCTTCATATTCAAATTCCTCTAGGTTTATATGAATAATATGTTTGCGAGAAACACCAGATTTAATTAAATAATCAATATACAAATCAAACAACGTTGATTTTCCACATCTTCTTATCCCTGTTACAATTTTTATCAAATCTTTTTCTTTAAAACTAATTAATTCATTTAAATATTCTGGTCTATTTATCATAATAACCTCCATATATCATATAATAGCAAACATAATATAAAATGTCAATTTCGTAAATTTCATTTTACATTTTTAACCATTCGAGCAACTTTATAAATTATATTTTACATTTCTGTCGATTGACCGATTTTTGTAAAACATATTTTACATTATTTTAATTTTTACTATCATATTCATCTAAAAATGATTTATATATACCATTTTTTTTAGTTCCTAATACACAATTCAAATTTATATTATCTAATGACTTAAATATATTATAATCAATATCTGAATTCACACTTCTTAAACTTTCAATTAATTTTTTAATTTCTTTTCTTTTACTAATATTTAAACTATCATCAGCTATTTTTTCTGTAAATTTACAAGCACAATTTATAAACTTTAAATTATTATACCTTAACCAAGATTTAATATCACTTTCTTTTACAAAATAAAGAGGTCTAATAAGTTCTATCCCAGCATAATTATCACTATGCAATTTTGGCATCATCGTTTTTACTTCCGAACCATAAAACATAGACAACAAAGTAGTTTCAATCACATCATCGAAATGATGTCCTAAGGCAATCTTGTTGCACCCTAATTCTTCAGCTTTACTATATAAAAACCCTCTTCTCATTCTAGCACATAAATAACAAGGACTTTTACCCCCAGCTAAATCAACTACATCAAATATATCACTCGAAAATATTTCTAAATCTACATTTAATATTTTGGCATTCTCTTTGATAAGTTCCAAGTTTTTTGCATTATAACCTGGATTCATACATACATATTTAGCTTCAAAATTAACATTACCATGCTTAATCAATTCTTCAATACACTTAGCTAACAAAAAAGAATCCTTTCCTCCCGAAATACACACCATAATCTTATCATTTTCTCTAATTAATTCATATTGCATTACAGCCTTAACGAATTTAGACCAAATTTCTTTTCTAAATCTTTTAATAATACTTCTTTCTATATCTTTATATCTCTCCATTTTTTATCCCCCTCTTTCCAAGGATTTTTAATAAATTAAATCAACTTTGCCATCTTCCGTAAAT
>CAKOLP010000206.1 GCA_934096025.1 uncultured Bacilli bacterium | reverse complement strand
AGATAGTTTTGAAGGGGATTTTTATGTATTAAATTTAAATGCTAATGGTGGAAAAATAGCTGGAGAAGATATTAAAAAGTATGATTATGTTGGAGGAGCAAATTCTGGAACTTCAATGCCAATTTTCCATTATATTCCGGAAAGAAGTGGATATACATTTAAGGGGTGGAATACCAAAAAAGATGGTAGTGGGAAATCTTTAAATTATATTTATTGGAGAGCTTGGTTTGATACAAAAAGTACTGAGTATGATGGCGATACTATAATAAATGATGCGTTTAAAAATATTACTTTATATGCTATATGGGAAAAAGATGCTAGTTTTATTGATGATACAGTAAAGTCTCTTGATAGTACAAGTGATATTAAAGGGAACATTGAATTTACTAATGGTATAAATAAGAATTACAAATTAAGTATAGAAAATGTTATTGTAAATGAAATCTTAGCTAAGAAAAATGTTAAGTTTATTGCTGATATAAATGTTTTAGATGGTTCAAATGTGATTAAAATTGATAATACAAAATTGAAAATTAAATTAGCTTTACCAGAAAATCTAAAGGGTTATAAGCATATGAAGTAGTTTATATTTTAAATGGTGAAATAAAAGAAACATTACCAGCAACAGTAGAAGATGGTTATATAACTTTTGAAACAACACATTTAAGTGAATATGGAATTATTGCAACAAATGAAGTAGTGGAAAACCCTAAAACTTCAGATAATATTGGTGTTTATATGGTTCTTTCATTAATATCTTTAGGTGGAATTGTAATAGGATTTGTAGCAAGAAAAAAACTTAATTAATTTTAAAGGGTTATGAGCCCTTTTTTATTTGGGTTAATATCTTATTTATTTTATAATACCATTATAGTAGGAGAAAAAAATATGAATTATAAAGAAATGAAAGAAGCAGTTAAATTGTTAAGTAAAGAGTGGAACTTAGGTAAAAAAGAGGCTAAAGCTGAAAATGATATTTGTGCATGGATATACCTTTTAAGTGTTTTAGAAGAAAGTGAAGAAATTTATAAAATAAAAGATGGAAAAAAACTAATTGGTTTTACTGGATATTATAATAAGTATAGTAAAAAGCATAAATTAAGAAAAATGTTTTATAAATTAATTAAGCAGAGGCTGTATAAAAGTAAAAGTATTAAAGATTTAAATGCTCTTTTGGAATATGAAAAAACTTATGACTATTTACCTCGGAAGTTAAAGGATTATTTTGATGGAGAAGTTTCAATTTTGATTGTTGATGAGGCATATCGGGGAAAAAATATGGGGGCAAAGTTATTAACTAAAGTTTTTAATGCTGCTAAAAATGTGGGGATGAAAAATTTAAAAATTGTAACAGATGAATCTTGTAATTATATGTTTTATGAAGTTATGGGGTGTACTAAAGTATATGAAACTGTGGTTGAAAACAAAGAAACTGATTCTAACGTAATTTCATCGGAAAAAGCTTTTATTTATGAAAAAAAGTTATAAATTGAAAAAAGAACTTAAAGTTAAGGTTTTTAAGTTCTTTTTATGTATTTGAATATCCAATTTGAAAAATCAGCTAAGGATTCATAGTATATGGTATCATCTTTGCTATTGGCATCTAAAAATTTGACTAGATTACCA
>CAKOLP010000205.1 GCA_934096025.1 uncultured Bacilli bacterium | reverse complement strand
CACAATTAATGAAAAGTGGGTATCTGATATTACCTATGTTTATACTAAAGAGTGTGGTTGGTGTTATTTAGCCACAATACTTGATTTACATTCAAAAAGATTAATAGGTTGGAAATTTGATAAAAGAATGACTTCTGAACTTGTTCAAGGTGCATTAGAAAATGCTATTTAGACGAGAAAACTAAACAAAGTGATTGTTTTACACTCTGATAGAGGCAGACAATATACAGCAGAAGTATATCGCAATTATTGTTCTGCAAATGATTTTAATTTATCATATTCTGAAGGTGCAATTAAAATATATAAAGATCAAAATAGAAAAGAAATACTTGATAGATATCTAACAGCCCAAATAAATAAACAAGCGATTAGTGAAAGAAATGAAAATGAAATATATGTGTATATATCATATAATGAATGTTTTTATATAGATATAACCTTATCAAATAGAAGTTATACTTCTATAACTTTAAGTATAGAAGAACCAGAAACTTGTGAATTTGATTATCAAGATAGACTTACTTCAATTAGTTTTGATAGTTTATTTGATAATAAATCATGTAGTGCTTATTTTGAAGAAGTAACAATAAGTCATCCATCGAAGATTGAACTTGATATCATGACAAGTGGAACGATTAATAAAAATATACCAATTTATATTTTTGAAAAACATCGTGATCCAGGTTATGAACCAGGAATTAATCATTATTATATTATTTTAAAATACACAGATGATATCATAAGCACTAATAGAAGTCCGGTATTTACAATTGTGTTAGAGGCAGGAACATACTATATTGGATATGCTAATAACACTGATAATATAGAAATTAATTTTGCGTTAAGAAGAAAAGTTAATACTAATTTAAACATTGATGGCACTCTTGTAACAGACCCTGCAAGAGATCAAGGTTTTCCTTTAGGAAGTGAAGTCATATTCAATGAAGGAATATTATCAGGTAATACCATAACAGAAGGATTTACTAGAAATCTTTATCTAATGGTAGAAGATAGGTTACGCGAACCAATGTCAAGATTAGAATATTACTGGTATTCAACTAATGAAAATGTTGCGAAAGTAACAAAATATGGTACTGTACTAGCTTTAAATGTTGATGTAGATACATCAGTAACAATATATGCGATAAATATAAAAGATCCATCAATAATTTATAAAAAGAATCTTATGATATTAAAAGAAACCAAAACAAAACAAATAACAATAAAATCTAATATGTCTTATTCATATTCTAAAGAAAATGGAATGTATACATTAGAATTAGATTTTACGAATAGTCCATATCCATATATAGGTTATTATGTATGGGATATTGAATGTTTTGATGGAATTAATATTAATATGGAACATCATGGATTAATAGAATCAACAGGGCCAGGAGCAGCTATACTTACAGCTAACTATATCTTAAATAGAAGAATATTCCTTGAAATTAATTTAACAATTACCGAATAAAATATTGATGTTAAAAAAGAGTTAATTTACTTTGATTATTCTACACTTAAAAAAAATAAAACCTTTAGTTAATAAAAAATAATCTAAATGTTTGTCAATAACTTTGCAAAATGTCCTAAAAAAATTTAATCATAAGCGTAATCTTCGGTGCGTTTATTGCTAAGAAGA
>CAKOLP010000204.1 GCA_934096025.1 uncultured Bacilli bacterium | reverse complement strand
GAAAATCATTGAGAATAACATCAAAAGATATTAATGAATATATGTTTTAAATAAGGAGAATTATATGGAAGAGTTGGAATTTAGAGTTAGTGCAAAGACAGCTAAACTTATAGGAAGAGAAAATATTTCTGCGGTAGATGGAGCCATAATTGAGTTAGTTAAGAATGCATATGATGCTGATGCAGAATGTGTATACATAAAATATAATATGCCATTTCCTAATATATTAAAAAATACAACATATACATATTTAGAACATTATTTAAATAAAGAAGAGTTAAAATATGTATTAAAATTTTATGATGCTGAGAGTAAAGAAAGTGATAAAATAATAAGAAAGAATGAAATTAAAGATGAGGATATTGCAAAATTGCAGTCAATATTATTTTCTAAGAATGAAATTATCATTATAGATAATGGTATAGGAATGACTCAAAATATAATGAAGACGACATGGATGAATATAGCTACTAGCGATAAAGAGAAGAATATGTATAGTGAAAAAGGCAGAATTAAGACAGGAGCAAAAGGAATTGGTAGATTTGCACTTGAGAAACTTTCAACAGCAACAAAGGTATATACTAAAAATAAGTTTGATAAATTACTAGAGTGGAATATAAATTGGAAGCAATTTGATGAGGTTGAATTATTAAATGATATTAAAGCTACATTAGAAAATAAAAATGGTACATATGAACAAATAGTAGAAGAATTGATTGGTAAAACAGAATTTTCCAGATTAAAAAAATTCAATTGGAGTACAGGAACTATATTGGTATTGACACCTACTAGAGAAGAATGGACAGAACGATTATTTAAAAAAGTAAATACAAACATGCAAAGTATAAATCCATTAGGTACAGTGGATACTTTTGAAATATATATAAATAATACTTATGATAGTAATTTTAATTTTATGAGCAATAATATGGAAATCCAAGATTATGACTATAGAATTAAAGCAGAATATGATGGAAATAATACAATAAAAGTTTTACTAAAAAGAAATGAAGTTGATTTAAATGCCGAAAAAGCAATTACAAAAATAAATGGAAAGATATATGAATTTAATTTATCAGAATTTTGGAATAGAGAAGCTTTTAAAGTAAAAAATTACCATAAAGAAGATTACGATAAAGAAATAGAAATAAACTTAATAGTTGATAAGGAAATAAAAGATTATGAATTAGAAAAAATAACAAAAGTTGGTCCTTTTAAGATGGATTTATATTTTATGAAAGGGGGAAACAGTGACGATTCTATAATAAAGAAAATCAAAAAGAAAAGTAGAACAGAAATGCTAGAAAAATTTTCTGGTATAAAATTGTATAGAGATAATTTTAAAGTTAGGCCTGATGGAGAATTTGATGATGGTATGTATGATTGGCTAAACTTAGGAGTTAGAGCACAAAAAAGTCCAGCTGGTATTAAGCATCCGTCAGGAAATTGGAGAACATTACCATATCAAACAATCGGATGTGTAGAAATAGGAAGAAATGAAAACCCTAGATTAATAGATATGGCTAATCGTGAAGGTTTAGCTACAAATGAGGAATATTATATTTTTGTTGAGATGATACAAAAAGTTTTATCTGCTTTTGAATATGATAGACAATATGTTTATAGAGAGTATGGTAAATGGTTATC
>CAKOLP010000203.1 GCA_934096025.1 uncultured Bacilli bacterium | reverse complement strand
ATAACTCGTAATATTTCTTCGATAATTGTTAAACCTTAGATTACTTTTTCTAGGCCGTCTTTCAAAAGAGAGGTTACATCTGATTTATCGTAAACTAAATGTCTTAATTGGTCTTTTCTAATATTATTGGTAATTGCATCTTTAATATCTTGATTCATTTCTAGAACTTCATGTAAAGCAACACGACCTAAGTATCCATGAATACATTCACTACATCCGTTAGGAGCATAAACTTGTTCAATGTTTTGGTGTAATACTTTGTCAAATAAAAGTTTTTCATAATTTGTTGTAGGTCTGGCAACTCGACATTTTGGACATAATTTTTTTACTAACCTTTGAGCGATAATCCCCGTAAGGGCACTTCCTAGTAAGTATCTTTCAACTTCCATATCTAAAAGCCGTTCAATAGTATTTAAGGAATTATTGGTATGGATTGTAGAAAGTACTAAATGTCCGGTTATAGCGGCACGTACAGCAATTCTGGCTGTTTCGTTATCCCGTATTTCTCCGATCATTATTACATCGGGGTCTTGTCTTAAAATACTTCTTAAGGTAGCACCGAATGTTAGTCCGATATCACTCATAACTTGAACTTGGTTTATCCCCTCGATTTTCATTTCGACAGGGTCTTCTACTGTGATTATGTTTCTAGAAATCGTATTTAATATTTGTAGCATACTATAAACTGTTGTTGATTTACCAGAACCTGTAGCCCCTGATACTAAAATAATACCATTAGGCATACCGATTAGTTTTTTGATTTTCTCTAAGTTTTTTTCTGATAATCCTAGAGTTTCTAATCCAGAACTTGACATTGAATAGTCCAAAATACGGATAACTATTTTTTCTCCGTCGACGATAGGTAAAGATGATACCCGTAGGTCTAAGTCAATGTCACTAGTAAGATTTTTAATAGCACCGTCTTGAGGAAGGCGTGATTCAGTGATGTTCATTCCAGAGATAATCTTAATTCTTGTTAATAAGTTCTTTTTTACAAATGCGGGAACTTTAGCGTATTCTAATAATTCTCCGTCAATTCTAATTCGGACATTTAAATCATTTTCTGTGGGGTCAAAGTGAATATCTGATGCTTTTTTGTTAATCGCATCAATAATCATTTCGTTAACTATTTCCACAACTGGCTTATTTTCATAATCGAAATCTCTAAACATAGTATCACGCATTCCTTTTATTCTTCTTTTATTATACACTATTAATGAAAATTCTACAATTATAAATTTTATATTGACTAACATACATATGTTTGCTATTATGTTTTTAAGAAAATTATTTGCATAATTAAAAAATTAGGTTATAATAAATTTAGCGTATGGTGGTGATATAGTGAATTGTAGGAATAAGTTAAAATTTAAAGAGAAAATGGTTGTCTAGATTATATAATAAATGATTGTATGATAGTTTTATATTGCAATTTTGATAAAGGATTTAATGTTATTAATGATAAAAAATACATAGATATTGGTTAAGATTATATGTTAAATGGTGCTAGATAGATTAAGTATTGTTAAAGATTAAAGTTATAAATAGAAGTAAGTGGGTGGTAAAATGGAAGACAGAATTATAGACGTAAATGATAATATAGAAGATGTTTTTGATAGAAGCATTAGGCCAGAATATTTAGAGGAATATGTAGGACAAGAAAAGATAAAAGCAAATTTAAAGGTTTTTATTGAGGCAGCGAAAATTAGAAATGAG
>CAKOLP010000202.1 GCA_934096025.1 uncultured Bacilli bacterium | reverse complement strand
ATCAAGAATAGACTTACGCATTGTCTTACTGTTTTCACCAACCCCAGCAGTTAAAGTAATAACATCTGCTCCACCAAGTAAATTATTATACATAGCTATGTAGTTAGCAATTTTACGAGCATACATTTCTTGGGCTAAAATAGCTCTTTCATTTCCTTCATTAGCAGCAGCTTCCACATCTCTAGAATCACTACTTACTCCACTAATTCCTAAAAGACCACTTTTCTTATTTAAGTCACTTGTTAATTCATCTAAACTTTCTCCTGTTTTATGAGAAACATAAGCAAGTAAAGATGCATCAATATCTCCTGAACGTGTTCCCATCATAATACCAGCAAGAGGTGTAAAGCCCATCGTTGTATCAACAACTTTACCAGAATCAATCGCTGTAATAGATCCTCCATTACCAATATGGCAAGAAATAACCTTTAAATCATCTCTTTTTAAATATTCACTAATAGTTTTATTTATAAATCTATGACTTGTACCATGAAAACCATATTTTCTTACACCATAATCTTGATACCATTCATAAGGAACTGCATACAAATATTCTGTTGGTTCCATCGTCGTATGAAAAGCTGTATCAAACACACCAACTTGTATTGTATTTGGTAATGCTTTCATAAAAGCTCTAACGCCCATAATATTGGCAGGATTATGAAGCGGTGCAAGTTCATTATAATGTGATACTCTTTCTAATACGTCTTCAGTTAATACTACTGATTCACTAAATTCTTGACCACCATGAACCATTCTATGTCCAACACCATCAATTTCTTCTAGTGAATTAATAATTCCCATATTAATTAATTCATCCATTAAAATTTGTACGGCTACAGTATGATCTTTTAATTCTACTTCCTTTGTAATTTTTTCACCATTATACTTTATAGTATACATACTACCACTAATGCCTATCTTTTCAAATAAACCACTAGCTAAAACTTTTTTTTCTGGCATTTCCATCAATGTAAATTTAAGTGATGAACTGCCTGCATTTACTGCTAAAATTTTCATATCTTTCACCTCTAGCTTTTATTATACAAAAAAAAAGAATAAATGGCTATCTTTTTCCCATATATTCTCCATTTTTTACATTGTTTTGATTAGGATGACTTACCAAAAAATCTCTATCGACAATTCTTTTTTCGTTACTATCAAAATTATATCCGTAAGGATTCAAATACTCCATTTCCATCTTCTCTAATCTACTTTTACTCATAATATCATAACCTTTATAGTAATAATTATGTAATTTATTCATACAATCACCATTACTATTATGTTCAATATTTAATTATTTATTACAGTTATTTACATCTAACAAACAAGTCGAACAAACATCAATACGAGCACTATTATCCCCTAAATCATCAACTAAACCTATTAAAATATTAACAATCGTAGGTACCCAAAAAATACAAACTCCCATAACAAATCTTTGAATAAGGGTCATACTAGCTTTATTTATGGCCTTATCATCACTAGCCATTACAGCTTTCACAAAATCAACAATACCCAAAACAATAATTATAATTGGTATCACTATTTTTAACGCCAATATTCCATATCCTGCCACTTGCCAAATAGCAGCTGTTTTTTCACAAAAATTATCTGTCATAAACATAACTCCCATCATCAAACTGTTACCATAATTGTAACATAACAAACTCATAAAAGCTACTTAAAGTAAAAGAAAAAGACTAATATTTAACAAGATA
>CAKOLP010000201.1 GCA_934096025.1 uncultured Bacilli bacterium | reverse complement strand
GTATTAGATATTGTCTTTTTTGGTGGACAAATATAGTTTTCAATGATAAAATATTCTCATTTAAGGAGGGAAACTATGTTAGATGTTATTATAAAAGAATATCCTGATTTTTTTAGGAAATATGAAAAGTTATATATAGAGAGGTTTATTTATAATAGTACGGAAATTGAGGGGATAAAAACACCGGAAGAAAGAAGAATATTTGTTGATCAAATGTTACAGGCTTTTTATGCTATATATGATAGTGATAGTGAAAAGTTATCTGTAATGGATATAGTAAATCTTTCTGATTTAATAAATAAAGAGTATGGTCTAAGTGGCTTAAGAAGAACTGTAGTATATCCTGGTGATTGTGCAGCTTTTTGTCCTTGTGAACCTTCAAAAATTTATCAATCTTTATATTTTTTGTTAGTAAATTATTATAATGTATGGTGTGATGAACATATTTCTCCATATTTAAGAGAAGCAATGTTTCATATAAATTTTATGAGAATACATCCTTTTGAAGACGGAAACAAAAGAACAGGCAAAATAATTATGGCTAGTAATCTTTTAAAAGCCAATTGCGCACCTGTTTTAATTACTGAAGAAGATACTGAAATTTATTATTCTTTTATTAATAATATGGATTATGATGGTTTTGCGGAATTTTTAAAAAAGCGTTCTAAAGTGGAAATGGATACTTTAGTTAGTTTATTTAAGCTAGAATATAATATATCAATGCATGAAAGTCCGGAAGATTTTGTTCGAAGTAGAAAAAGCCAATAATTGGTTTTTTATTTTTTGCCTAAATGTCCATAATATTTAATAGTAGGGTGATGAAATGAAAAAATTAAGAATTTTGTTAATAAGTTTAGTAATTTTACCGTTAAATGTTTTAGCATATTCGGATTATATTATACCAGGCGGGGATACTCTGGGAATTGAAATAAATAGTGATGGAATAATGGTAATAGGATTTTATGAAGTTAATGGTAAATATAATAAAGGAACCCCGAATATAAAGGTAGGAGATTATATTTTAGAAATAGAAAATGAGAAAGTAAATGATGTTAAGTCTTTAACGAAAATGGTGGAACAAAACATTGATAAAGGCTATGTTGATATTACTGTTAGAAGTAAAGGAAAAATAAAGAATGTTAAACTAGATTTAATTAAAGCTGATAATGTTTATAAAACTGGTCTTTATGTTAAGGATAGTATTACAGGAATAGGGACTCTTTCTTATATTGATCCGACCACGAAAATATTTGGGGCTTTAGGTCATGAGATTATAGATTCTAATACAAGTGAGATTGTAGAAATAAAATCAGGAACTATATTTAAAAATTATATAACAGGTATAGAAAAAAGTGTAACAGGTGTTGCAGGAAGTAAGAATGCTAAGTTTTATTATAATACTAAATATGGTGTAATTTTGAAAAATTCTAATGTTGGGATATATGGTAAATATGAAGCAAATTTACCTGATAAAGAGCCGTTAAAGGTTGCTGAGAATAATGAAGTAAAGATTGGACCTGCTTATATAAGTACGGTAATTGATGGGCAAAAAATAGAAGATTTTGAGATTGAAATAACAAGGATTGATGAGACAGCTAAGGTAAAAAATATATCATTTGTAATAAAAGATCAAGAATTGTTAGATAAAACTGGGGGAGTTGTTCAAGGTATGAGCGGTTCACCAATTATCCAAAATGACAAAATAATTGGAGCTGTTACTCACGTGGTGGTGGATAATCCTACTAC
>CAKOLP010000200.1 GCA_934096025.1 uncultured Bacilli bacterium | reverse complement strand
TATAGATCTTATAGGTTTTATTATTTTCTAATCCAGTAAATTTATAATTTGCTGTATCACTTTCTTTAAATTCTACTCTACTTATATCAGTATTGTCTTCCTTTAAAACAGCTGCAAAATAATACTTATCTATTTCTGCTGTTCCATTTGTTATCTCTAAATTAGTTGTAATTGTATTATAAGTTGTCGTAGTAGTCATATTACTTATTTTAGGTAGTTCATATCCACTCATTTTATTCTTTGTAACATAGAGTTTTCCAGATAAAGATTTCCCCATATTCTTTGACTGGTCAGTATCCAAGTTTACTAGAGTTACTTTTACTTTCCAGTCTTGTGTTGTAGTTTCTCCACGAGCAGCTGTAATATCATAATCTGGAATAAGCAAGAAACTTCCTGTTCTTGTTGTAATATCAAAGCCATTACCGGTATAAGTTAAACCGGTGATATTTTCTACTTTGTTACCATTTGGATCTGTTACTTCTAAGAGAAGCTCTGGCGTCGAATTATCTGTTGTATAGATAAAATCATTTGCTTCCAAAACAAAGTAAATATTATACTTATCGCTTGTGCTTTCAATATTTTTGGAATTACTTGCAGTCAAAATTGCTTGAGCTGTAGTTTCTCCAGATACACTTGGCATACCTTTACCAAAGTCCCCTTGTCCAACGCTTATGTTTATTGGATTACTTACTTTAAATTGCAAGTTATCTGTTGTTGCTGTTATGGCATTAATACCTGCATTACTTTCTGTGCCCCCTTGGGCTTGAAAGTATGCAAAAGATGCACCAACTATGACTAAAAGAAAAGCAATTATTCCTATTAGCACAATAATTTTTTTGTTTTTATTATTAATTTTAACCACTCACTTTCCATCTTTCGTGTACACTATAAATATATTCTACTACATCAAAAACCGTAAATCAATACGGAAATTAAAATTAACAATAGTTATATTGATATAATGCACTTGGTGACAACTTATGAAAATCAACGCTAATAACTATAAAGCAAACGAAATATTAAAATTTATAAGGCAAAACAGTAATTTAACACAAAAAGAATTTGCTAAAAGAATTGACAAAAGTGAAGATTGGCAATATTCATGCGAATGTGGCAGAAGTAGATATTCTTTTAACGATTTAATAAAAATTGCAGAAAAATACAACTTAGAAATAATTATTCAAGATAAAAACAACAAATAAGTTCTTTCAAAATTTACCGAAAGTACTTTTTTAATTGCAAAATAAAAACGAGACAATCTCTCGCTTTAGTTATCATAATTTTTAACTATTATTTTTTAAGTCATTAATCTCTTCTTTTGATAGTCCGGTGATTCGACTAATAAAACTAATATTGCATTTCTCAGCAAGCATTTTCTTAACAATTTCCATTTTATTGTTTCTTTCACCCTCTTCAATTAAACTATATTCTTTTAATTTTTGAGCATCATATCTCAATCCTGCATCAAAATTTAATGTTAATTCTATTCCCTTATCTACCATTGCTTCCATTAGCTCATCTCCTTTATATAATTTTCTTAATGCATCCTCATCTTCACACACCAGCAGGTATAATAAATATTCCAAAGATGCTTTACCTTTTTTCTTAATATCAGTATAATTCATATTTTTAAGTTTAGCAAGATTAATATCCACTATCATTAAATATTTTCTATACTCACGATATTTTTTATCATCTAATAATTTGGTTCGTACTATAAAATATTTATTATCCATAACACCAAAATTATTAATATT
>CAKOLP010000199.1 GCA_934096025.1 uncultured Bacilli bacterium | reverse complement strand
AAAGGGTGTTATTGAAAGTAGAAAGAGTTTCTTGTATGGACCATTTTGTAGTATTTATGGATTAGGTGCTGCAGTTATGCTAATATTTTTACATAAATATAGTAAAAAATATAATTCGTTATTTTTAGGAGGTTTTATATTAGGCTCAATAGTTGAATATATAATAAGTTGGTTTGGAGAAGTTTTCTTACATATTAAGTGGTGGGATTATTCTGATATGCCACTTAATATAAATGGAAGGATATGCGTATACTTTTCATTGTTTTGGGGATTTCTTTCAATTTATTTAGTTGCTTCTTTAAATTCTAAAGTTGATAGATTTATAGATTGGGCTAAGAAAAAATTTAACCTAAAAGCATTAAAAACTTTGACTATTGTAACTATTATATTTTTAGCTTTTGATTGTATTGTTTCTATTGCTGCAAGTCACTTTTTTATGGTCAGAGCTATTGTAAAAAATGATATAAATGTTGCTGATAAAGAAGCGGTTATAGAAGAATACAATAAAGTTTATAGTAATGAAAAATTATCAAACTTTATTTATAAACATTGGGGAGATAAGAAGATAATTAAAACATGGCCAAATATAAAATTAAACGATGTAGAAGGTAATATTATACATTTATATACATATTTTCCAGATATACAACCATACTACATTAAAGTACACGAGCCAAGGCATATAGATTTAGAAAAATATAGAAAATAAAAAAACGAACATTTTTTCTTAAAAAGTATTGACAAAGAAAAAAAGTTCGTATATAATTATCTCACAAAGCGAACATATATTCTCTTTAAAAATACAGGAGGTAATTATAATGAAAATAGTAAATGTAAAAAAATTCATAAGAACAATAAGCATATTAGTTATATTGATATTGATAATAATATTATTCTCTAATAAAACATACTCAAAAGTAGATACAAAATATAAAGAAGAATCCATAATATTAGGAGATACATTATGGAGCATTTCACAAGAAGAATCAAAAAACAATAAATATTTTGAAAATAAAGATATTAGAGAAATTGTAAGTGAAATAAAAAGAATAAATAAATTAGATAATTTAGATTTAAAAGAGGGACAAAAACTTGTGATCCCAACATATTAATAAAGAAAAAATCCCTTAATAATAAAGTAAAATTAAGGGATTTTAATACAAAATATAAAAATTAATCTTGAGTAACATCTGATAATGGATTATTTTCAATAGCACTTCTAGCCTGAACATTAGCAACATGAGTATAAATTTCCGTAGTAGAAATACTCTCGTGTCCTAGAACTTCTTGTAATGCTCTAATATCAACATTTCCATATTGATACATAAGAGTTGCAGCAGTATGTCTTAATTTATGAACTGAATATTTACTAGTATCTAATCCTGCAACTCTGAGTTCTTTATCAACAATATATTGAACAGTTCTCCTACTAATACGTTCTTTTCTTTCACTTAAAAACAAAGCATTTTTAGAATTAGCTTTATCAGTCTTAATTCCTTCAACAGGGCGAACAGCTAAATAATTATTAATAGCAGTCATACAAGCTTTATTTAGATAAATAGTTCTTTCTTTATTACCTTTACCAATTACAGTCATTTGGCATTCACTAAAATTTATATCTTTTATATTTATTCCTACTAATTCAGATAAACGCATACCACAATTTAAAAACAGAGTAATAATAGCATAATCTCTTTTATTATTTCTATTATCATCACTACCAGCAACATTTAGAAGTCTTTTACTATCTTCTAAACTTAGATATTTGGGCAATCTTTTATCT
>CAKOLP010000198.1 GCA_934096025.1 uncultured Bacilli bacterium | reverse complement strand
TAACGCATATCATGGCCTTTACGGTCGGTTACGTGCGTAATCAGGCTCTCAGGCTTGCCTAATTCTTTGCAAATAAGCTTTACAATGTCAATATTGCGCATCTCGTTATGACCGCCGATGTTATACACCCTAAATACTTATCAAAGACTGGTGTATTTTAACATAGTATTGCCTCGAAAAACGAATCTATTATCATTATCACTAATATTATCAAACAGTGACTTTCCTACTCTTTTTTCGCTTTCTAATCCAGATATATCAAAAACAGTATCTATAAAATAGGTTTGATCAATAGGTTTATTGATATTATCTTTCAATCTCTGAATTTTTGTATCGCCAATTCTTCCTTTCACTTCATCATTAAACCAAAAGAAGCAAGCTATATTATAGTTAGCTTTTTTAGAATTTAGATACAAAGTTTTTCCATCTTCATATATACCAACACCATGATCACTTATAAAGCTTAGAGATGTTTCCCCGGATTGTTTTTTCAAGAGATTTAAAACCTGAGAAACAACAAAATCTGTATACAAAATACTATTATCATATGTATTTATAAAAGTATCTTTATAATCTGGATTCGGACCTTTAAACTCAGTTTTTTGAAATGAAGGTTGAAATTTATCAAACTCGCTAGGGTACCTATCATGAAAATTATAATGACTTCCCACCAATTTATAAACTATAAGTTTCCGAGAAACGTTGCTATTTTTTAATATATCTTCTATTATTGGTATACCAGCAATATCATAATCCTTACTTCCATCAGGTCTTCTTATATAATGATCTGCTTCATTTACTATCTGATTAATTGCATTATCACCACTATGTACATTACTTAAATAAGAAATATAATAAGTTTCATACCCTGCTTCTTTAAATGCAGATATTATTGATTTTTCAGGCCATAATTTACTAATCCAGTTTTCACTAACCTCTTTACGCGTTAACATATAAGGAGTAGACGCTAATGTATGAGCACCAATAGATATAGCATTTTTAAAGGATATAATATCTTCTGCAGCTAAATTAGGGGTAGTATTCCTACTATAACCATTAATATACATATGGTCACCTCTTGTAGTCTCACCCAATATAATAACAACCGTACTATTATCCTTTACATTGCTTACGGCATTCCAATGAAATTTTTCCTTTTCTTGTAAGTACTCTTCAGTCACATCAATATTTTTAATTATTTGTGGAATAGAGCTTACTGTTATGTTAATAGGGAATTTAGGCAGAGATAATAAGAAAATAACAGAAGCCAAAGAGGACGCGAACACCCACTTAAATTTTCTTGCAAAATAACCTTTTGGCGGCAATCCAGCTTGATAAAAATATAAAACAATACCCAAAATTGGTAATGCTATTTTGCTAAAGTATTTTAATTTAAAGTTATCTAAAAAAGAAAATACTTCACCAGTGTTAGTCGCTATTAAAATAGCAATTGCATCACCTAGTATATCATTTAAGTGAAATCCGAAACCAATTCTAGCAAATCCGTCAAGAATCAGATAGAACAATAATAATAATATTATTACTCCACTGACAAAACTAGCTTTTTTATTTGTTTTAAAAGAAATATATCTATTAAATATACATAGTAAGCCTAATGCTATACCATCTGCTAATTTAAGTATCCATCCATCTGAAATCTTACTATATCCTATAACTAAAATCAGATATAAAACTAATATACAATATTCCTTTTTATTTATTTTTTTAAATATGTTCATTTACCTATTCCCATACATCTTCTCATAATAATTCTGATACTCTCCATTAATGAT
>CAKOLP010000197.1 GCA_934096025.1 uncultured Bacilli bacterium | reverse complement strand
TAATTGAACAGCGTAAAGCAGATGTATTATGTCCTAAATGTGGTAAGCCTTTAGTTCTCCTATATAATAAAAATGGTGATACATTCTGGGGCCATGCTGATTATTTGGTAAATACTTGCAAAGAAACGTACTCAACAAAAGAAGAGATTGAAACAATCAAAGAACAACGAGCAGAATTATTAGAAGATGAAGCTGATCGTGCTAAATTTGAGCAAGAAGTAACGGAATTAATTGATCAACATAAAGATGTTGTTAAATTAAGTGGTTTTGAAAAAAGATATGTTTGTATAGAACAAATTGAACAACAAGATTTATTTTATCAAAACCCTGTTATGCGAATTAAAATTGATAAAAACGCTATTAATGTAATTAAATCTTGTATAGAAGAATGGTCTTAAGTAGAATACATTAAAATATATAGAAAACTCCGTATAGATTAAAATACGGAGTTTTTTACTATATTAATTTGTTTGATAAAATTCTTTTATTGGGCACAATATTAGATTTATTTATTAATTTATACGGAGATATTTCCGACTAATAAAGGGATATTTTATGAGAGATAGGACTCACAAATGTGGAGATTATATATTTTTAGATGATATTTTCAAAGTTTTCGTTAATTGTTTTATCTACAATTAATCTTAATACAGCAGTTACAGTTAAACCTTTGCTGGTTGCATATTCTTTTAATGCTTCGCTTTGATCTGGTGTTAGGTAGATAGATTTAGCAATTCTTTTTGGTTTTATATCTGGTGTTACTTTTTGTGATGCATTTTTTATAGCATTTTCTTGTTTTTTAGATAATGTTTTGAATGTTGTTGCCATTGTTAATTAATCCTTTTTTATAATGATTTGATAATTTGTTTGATATCTTTGATTAATGATTGCATTTGCTCTGCTGCTGGTGAAAGCTTATTTTTTTCAACAACTGATTTTCCATCAGCAAAAGCATCTTTAAATATTTTTAAATTGCTAATCATAGTAGGTAAAACTGTCAAATTAAATTCGTTGATTAGAATATTTTTAAATCCTTCTAATTCTTGTTTGCTGCGTAAGTTAATCGAGTTTAGAATGATATAATCTTTGTTTTCAGCATCTAGCTCTTTTAGTATGGATCTGAAGTTTTCAAGACCAAATAACTCAATTTGAGATGTACTAATTGGTGTTAGAATAATATCAGCATAAACAAGGCTTAGACGATTAATATCATTATCCATACCACCGCTATCAACAATAATATGTTGTTTCTTGTTACCTGCAAATGGTTCTAATACTTTTAATTCATCTCTGTTATTAGCATCTAAAATAGTAAGTTTTGGTAAGGATCGTAATTCATTGAAAAAATATGATGACTTTTGCATATCTAAATCAAGGATAGGGCAGTTCATCTCTACTGCTAGATTTGTTGCTAATGTTGATTTTCCCACACCACCTTTAGTATGAGCTATGTTTATAATCATTTTTTCACATCCTTTTTGTATCAAAAAAAATTATTATAAATGCATTATACATTAAAATTATTTAGTGGTAAAGTAAATTAATTTAATTTAATGTATTTTGGTATATAAAAAAAGGATTCACTAATTAATCTAGTGAATCCTTTTCATGTATAGTTCTATAAGAAAACTACTATATAGATTGGGAAATAGCATCTATATATTTCATAGCATAGCGTATTTTATGATAAATATCTATTACTACCCCCTAAATCCCCAAAATGGGACTCAATTATTACAACGTGCTAGTTATATAAGATATGTCTAACTAGCACGTAGTAATAATTACATATT
>CAKOLP010000196.1 GCA_934096025.1 uncultured Bacilli bacterium | reverse complement strand
CAAATGAAAAATAGTAAAGATTATGATAAAGATATAAAACAGATATATCAAATAAATATAAATAATTTTGGAATATTAAATAATGGTAAGTTCATAGTTATAAGTAAAATGATGGATATAGAAAGTCATCAGGTAACCAGAGAAAATCTAGTGACTATAGATATAGATGTTGCAAAAATAATGAAGATGGATTATACTGATATTAAAGAAAAAGGTAAAGCATCTTTGGAATATTTATTGTGTTTGTTAGTATGTGAAGATGAAGATGCATTAAGAAAATTATATAAAGGAGATGAACTAATGGAAGCAATGGTAGATAAGGCAATACAATTAACTTGTAGTTTTGATAACAGTTTAAATTATGATGCTCAGAAGTTAAGAGAACATTGTATATTTGAAGAGGGTGAAAGAAACAATAAAATGGAAACTGTTAAGAAAATGCTAAAGAAAAAATTTAATATTGGTGTTATTTCAGAAATTACTGGCTTATCAAAAGAAGAAATTAGTGAATTAAAAAAGACAAAGCTGTAAATAATTAGTTTGCAGTTTTTTTGTATAAATTTTTGTAGCATTTTGACAAGCTTTTTTGAAGCCCTTGTTTGGTCGAGTTTTATGCGTATAATAGAAAATTAAGAGAGATAGTAAATGAATAATATAATTGTTTCATTTACGTAATGATGTAGTAAAACAAATATTATTTGATAGTAAAGCGGTAGTAATATTTAGTATGGGCAGGAATGAAGTTGTTTGCCTTTAATCTTAGTATGGTTCAGATAAAATAACAAATTAACAAGTCTAGTTAATGTGAATTTTATTGTTCGAATAATTAGATTATTAAAAAATAAAATTAAAAGTTTAGAGAAAAAGCTATAATTATTTATAGTTTTTTTATTTTGATTATGATATTATTTATACTAGGAGAAGATATATATGAGTAAATTAGATGATAAAGCAATTAATAGTATAAAAATGTTGGCCTTAGATATGATTGATAAGGCAAATAGTGGGCACCCAGGGATAGTGCTTGGAGCTGCTCCGATTATGTACGCTCTTTACAAGGAAAATTTAGATATAATACCAAGCAATAGTACTTGGATTAATAGGGATAGATTTGTTATGTCCGCAGGACATGGATCGGCTCTTTTATATTCTACTTTGTATCACATGGGATATGATATAGATATGGAAGAAATGAAACATTTTCGTAATTTAAATTCCTTAACACCAGGGCATCCGGAATATCGAGTAACCCCAGGAGTAGATGCATCAACTGGCCCTTTAGGTCAAGGCGTTGCTAATGCTGTAGGTATGGCACTTGCTGAGAGATATTTAAGAAATATTGTTCTTTATGAAAAAGAAGATTCAGAATTAATAGATTATTATACTTATTGTTTGTGTGGTGATGGAGACTTAATGGAGGGCATTAGTTATGAGGCCTTGTCTTTTGCTAGTACACAAAATCTAAATAAGTTGATTTTATTATATGATAAAAATGATGTATCTTTGGATAATACAACAGATGTTACCTTTACAGAAGATATTTATATAAGATTTGAAGCTCTAGATTTCAATATTATTGATGTTAAAAATGGTAGTGATTATAAAGAAATTTCTAAGGCTATAAAAAGTGCCAAGAAAAGTAAAAGGCCATCTATAATTATATGTCATACAGTTATCGGGGAAGATTCTTTATATGAGGGAACTAATAAGGTTCATGGAAAACCTTTGGAAGCTAGTGATTTAGCCGGCTTATGAAAAAAATTAGAAATAGATAATGAACCATTTTCTTTAGATTTAGAAGTA
>CAKOLP010000195.1 GCA_934096025.1 uncultured Bacilli bacterium | reverse complement strand
GTTTAAACCCTCACCAATTATATCACCGGTTTATGGTATATTAAATGAAGATTATAAGCCTGAAGATATAAAGGATAGAACAGTAAATACTTCAACTAATAATTTAGATTTTAATAGTGTTAGAAAGAAAGCTTTTGAAAGTGAAGTAGTACCTGAGAAAAGCACTTATTATGAAGAAAATGTAACTGTTAAGATTAAAGAAGATGAAGAAGAAAAAAAGCAAAAAGAAAAAACTATTGATGAGTTATTAGAAGATACTTCTGATATAACTATTAATATTAGTGATGATGAAGAAAGTAAGGATACTGCGTTAGATGAGCTAGATGAGTTAAGTAATAGTGAGCCAGTGCCAGAAAAAGAAGAAGTTAATACAAATGAGAATAATGTAGAAAATGATTTATTTGATTTAATTGATTCGATGTATGATAACAGAGAGGAGGGTGAATAATGGATTTTTGGTTGCATTTTTTACCTTTAGTTATATATTTGTTACTTATTGTTTTGCTTGTTATAGGAATAATTTTAGGAATTAAGACTATAATAACTATGAATAAAGTAGAGAAAGTTGTAGATAATGTTAATGTAAAGGTTGAGTCTTTGAATTCAATGTTTAGTATTATAGATTTTACAACTGATAAGATTGCGTATTTTACTGATAAGGCTGTGGAGTTAACAAGTAGTTTGATTGGTAAGATATTTGGAAAAAAGAAAAAAGGAAAGGAATAGATTATGAAGAAAAAAGGATTAGGAAAATTAGCATTAGGGGCAGCTATTGGTGCAAGTTTAGGAGTTTTATTTGCTCCGAAAAGTGGAAAAGAAACAAGAGCTGATTTAAAAAAGAAGATTGATGAAGTAATAAATCAAGCTAAAAATATTGATGCCCAAGAAGTAAAAGAAAATATTATTAAAAGTGTAAATGATTTACAAAAAGAATTAGCTGATTTAGATAAAGAAAAAGTGCTTAAAATTGCTAAGCAAAAAGCAATGAAGATACAAAAGAAAGCTGAAGAATTGTATAAACTTGCAAAAGAAAAAGGAACACCAGTTTTAGAAGCTAGTATTAATGAGTTAAAGCAAGCTACTGCTGATGCACTTAAAAAAATCGTTAATAAATTAGAAGAAGAAAAATAAAACTTCCATTGTTGGGAGTTTTATTTTTTGGAATTATTTTCTATGGTTATTGTTAAATTGTATTTTTTAGCAATTTTTAATAGTGTTTCAAAAGTATAGTTGACAGTACCATATTCGTATTTTTCGATAGAGGATTTGCTGGCTTTAATGTTTTTAGCTATTTCTTCTTGGGTAAGATTTAGGCCTTGTCTAATAAATTTAAATGTTTCATTGGCTTTATAATTGTTTGCTATTATTTTCATTTAATCACCTGTTGACATCGTAACATTTTACTAGTATAATTTTGTTATAATTCGTAAGATATTATGATATAAGCATATGAATTATGATGAAAGTAGGTTGTTTTATGAATAAAAACAAGAAAAAGTTATTAATTTTGGGAAATATTATTGTGTTTTTGTTAGTCATAGTTGGAGCATCTTTTGCTTACTTTCAAGCCCAAGGTGGCGATGGAAGTAATGCAGGTATTAATGCTATAACAGCAACAACAGATAACTTGCAATTCAAAGTTGGTAATGCGATCAGTATAAGTGTCGGAGAAAAAGAATTCGGAAAAGGAATGGGGAGTGCATCCGGAGAAACTACAGCTCAAGCAATTTTGACTGCAAGTAATTCAAAGAATATTGAAAATACTAAAGATAGTTATAATATTTACTTTGTGCTAGAAGCAAATGATTTTATTTATACAACTGATA
>CAKOLP010000194.1 GCA_934096025.1 uncultured Bacilli bacterium | reverse complement strand
AATATATGCAGTTTGAGTAACTTTACAAAATATATAGAAAGAAGGAATTTTTTTAATGGAAAAGAATAATATTGCCACTAAAGTAATAGCATTAGGTGGCTTAGGTGAAGTTGGAAAAAATATGTATATTATTGAACATAACAATGAAATCATTATAATAGATGCCGGAGTTATGTTTCCAGAAGATAATTTACTCGGAGTAGATTATGTAATTCAAGACGTAACATATTTAAAGAAAAACATAAACAAAATTAAAGGATTATTTATAACTCATGGTCACGAAGACCACATCGGAGGAATACCATTTCTTTTACAAGCAATAGATATACCAGTTATTTATACTCCGAAAATTGCTAAAGATTTAATAGAGAAAAAACTAGTAGAAAGAAACATAAAGTATACAAACTATGAGATTATAACTCCAGATTTAAATGTAAAAACAAAATACTTTGATATTTCTTTTGTAAATACTACCCACTCTATACCAGATAGTTTTGCACTTATTATTAAGACTCCTAATGGTGTAATATTTGAAACTGGAGATTTTAAATTTGATTTAACCCCAGTAGGTCCTATAGCGGACATTCACAAAATGGCCGAAGCTGGAGCATCCGGAGTAACATTATTATTAAGTGATTCTACTAATGCTTTATCAAGCGGATACTCTAAAAGTGAAAGTGCCGTAGACGGAACACTTAATGATATGATAAGTAAGCACCATGGCCGAGTAATAATTGCTACATTTGCTTCTAATATCTACCGAATTAAACATATCGTAGAAAGCTGCCGAAAATATAATCGAAAAATTATAGTTTTTGGAAGAAGTATGGAAAACAGTATTGAACTGGCTCTAAACAATAATTTAATCAAAGATAAATCAATTTTTATCGAAGCCAATGAATCAAAGAGTTTAAAAAGAAATGAAGTTTGCATTTTATGTACTGGCTCTCAAGGAGAACCTCTAGCGGCACTATCTAGAATAGCCAATGGACAACACAAGCAAATTTCCCTACTTAATGATGACTTAGTAATATTCTCATCAAGCCCAATTCCTGGTAATGCTGAAAGTATCAACAAAATCATTAACAAACTTTATCTTAAAGGCGTTCGGGTATTTACCAATTCAGAATTTAGTGATGTTCATACATCAGGACATGCCAAAGAAGAAGAATTAAAATGGATGCTTCGCATAATTAAGCCAAAATATTTCATGCCAATGCACGGAGAATACCGTATGCTTAAAAAACATACTGAAATTGGTGTTTTATGCGGAGTAAATCCTAAAAACACTTTGATTTGCACTAATGGTGATGTCGTAGAACTACTAAATGGAACAGTTAGAAAAAATGGTACTGTTCAAGCCGGAGATGTTTATGTTGATGGCTCACGGATCGGCGACATAGGAAGTGTTGTTATAAAAGACCGTAAACTTATGAGTCAAGACGGAATACTAATTACTATTTTAAATATTAATACTTTAACAAGAAAGTTATTACTTAAACCAAATGTTACTGCCAGAGGTTTCGTACTTGTTAATGAAAATATCGAACTTATGCAAAAAATAGAAAGAAAGATAAGTGAAATAGTAAATAACTTCTTAAGCAAATCTCCATACAGCTATACTGATTTAAAAAATCAAATAATATTTGAGTTACTTCCTTTTATCAATAATTTAACAGGTCGCAAGCCAATTATTTTACCAGTAATAATGGAAGTAAATCAAGCCTAAAAGATAACTCTACTTTCCGTAGGTTGTCTTTTTTATTTATTCATAGATCGGAAAACGCTTACAGAGAGCAATAACCTCATTCTTTACCCACTCTATTGT
>CAKOLP010000193.1 GCA_934096025.1 uncultured Bacilli bacterium | reverse complement strand
CTATTATGGAAGATGAATATTTTGGTAAATGTGGTGCTTATGAAGATCAACAATCGCTTTGTAAATTTTTAGGTTTAGTTGTTGGTACTGATGTTTTAAAGACTTTGAATTTTACTTATAGTGATGGATATTTGATGTCAGTATTAAATGAAATTATTCCTGATTATGATTTTAATTGTCAATTTATTGCATTATCGCGTCAATTAATGAATGTAAGTGCTAGAAGTGAAGATTATATAAGTATTAAAGAAAAAATTAGAGATATGCTTCAGGTTTATTATGAAGTAAAATATAAGAAAAAGGTAGAAGATGACTTGGTAGCACTAATGTATTTGCGACCTCAAAAATTTGGGAAATTTGCAAAAGCAATATTTGATATTTCTGATGAATATGAGGGAGGAATATTGTGGAAAACCGAGCCGCCGATAATTAAAGTAAATCCTAATGATACTAAAGAATATACTGTTGTTATGTCTTTTAATAATAAAAAGTTAGATGAAAATGATAAAAATTATAGAATAGGTTTTGATTTTGTAATAAATGAGGATAATAGGTATCTAGACAGTGGAATTAGTAGATAATTATGAAAATTGTTAAGGTTTTTGTTTTGATAGTTGCGTTTAGTTGTCTTTGGGGTTGTATTTTTAGAAAATAAAAATGATTGTAGTTCTCGTGAATATTTTGAAGAAAATGGAGAAAAGGTTTACCTTGTTTGTTATGATAATGCTAAAATTAAGAATAATGAAAGTATTTTGGAGTTAAGTGATTATTTGAAGAATAATGGTATTAATGTATTTTTGAATAAGATTAGTGAAGTAACAGATGTTTCTGTTTATAAGGATGGTGGTTCAGCTATATATAAAGGGGCCAATATTGTAGTGATAAAATGTAATGCTTTAAATGATAATGGAAGATATATTAAAGGAATATATGTTGGCGATTTGACTTTAGAGTATAAAGATGTTTGTAAGTAAGTTCTGTGAATAAAGTTTTAAATGTAAGCCATAATAACTTTGGAGGAATGGTTTATGAAAAACGAAAATTGCGATTGTTGTAAAGATGCGAAGTTTGGAGTAGCATATATTGATCCGGAATCTGGACTTTTGTGTAGTAAAATTGATACAGGTATAAAGTTACCTAAAGGAGTAAAGGTCCTTGCACCGAAGATATGTACTAAATGTGGAACTACAGAATGGAAGACAATTGATAATTAAAGATATAAAATGGTCTTAATGTTAGTTTGAGTAACTATTTAGATTATAAATAAGTATGATTAAATATTGTACTTATTTTTTGTTAAGAATGATAAAAGTCTTTTTTTATCTGTTTTATCCGAGAAAATAAATGTAACAAGGATAGTGTTTTAAATGCGTAAAGGTACTGCAAATGATATGTATAAGTTGGAAGAAATATTTGCCCAAATTAAAAAGATTTAATACCAGTAGGAAGAATGGATAAAAAAAAGATACTAGTTTTATAAAGTAGATGAACAGGAATGTTCGTGATGTCCATTTAAAGAAAAATCTACAAAAAACAAGTGCAAACAAGTCTTAAGACATGTATGAGAGGAATACAAAGAAATTACAAATGATTATAGGCACCAAGAAGATGCAAAAGAAATATATAAGCAAAGATCATAGCATACAAAAAAAGTTTTTGCAGACGGGAAAATGAAGTATGGACTGAGATTTACAAACTTTAGAACAAAAGAAAGAGTTTATAGAGAATTAATTATTTTTTTCTTGTATGACTTTGAAAAAACTTTCCTAATAAATTACTAACTGATATAAGTATAACATGAACTATAAAAGGCAGCAAAAAAATATTTTATTTTAGTAAAACTCGGCAAAATATTGAAATTTGCCGAGTTTTA
>CAKOLP010000192.1 GCA_934096025.1 uncultured Bacilli bacterium | reverse complement strand
TCATTTATATTCAAATAATCTAAATTATATTTTGCGGCTAAATCTTTTGAAACATTATACTTATCTAAATTCCACGATGTTTGACTTGGAAATCCCATAATAATAACTTTTATTTGATATTTTTTAGCTAAATCAAGCATTTTTTCCAAATACACTTTATTTTCTTTAAACATTTTGTACTTTCTATTTTTAGAAGTCATATAATCAAAATTTGTACTTCCCTTTCTAGTTTTATTTAACTTATAACCTTTTTCAATACTCATTATACCATTTTTAGAAAAGAAGATATTTTTCCAATTATTATGATAAATAAACAAAGGTAAAATATTTTTTAATTTTTTTGTATACTTATAATGCCATTTCTTTTTTTTAGCATCCCGAAAAAACATATTAGCTTCAATTAAAGCTACCTTAGGCTTTTGACTTTTTACAGCAACTTCAAAATAATCATAAGCTTCCCCCATAGTTATCGCTGGCTCACTACAATTAAAAACTGTAAAGCCATAATCATTGAATATTTCCATAGGTACTAAAGATGAATACACAAGACTATCTCCAAGGGCTACAACATCAACCGAATTATGTTTTTCCCCTAGTATTTCATACATGGAAGTTTTATATAAGCCAAAGTCCTTAATATTTTCTTTCGGCAAAACCATATATGACAACAAATAATATAGAACTATAAATATGAAAATAAAACAAATACTTTTTATAAAATTTTTCATAAGTCCTCCTTAAAAGTCCGCATACATCGGGTCTACCGGTTGATACCCTGGACCATATGCCCCAAAAATAATAATGGCAAATATCAAAGCATAATAAATAAACCATCTTAAAACAATATTCTTCTTGCCTACCCAAGCCCTTATATCTACCTTTTTTTCTCGTAAAATACTAATTACTAATACAACTAAAAGAGCTATAACTAAAACAAATAAATCTGGTATATCTAAACCTAAAGAACTAAAAGCACTTGATTCAATACTAAAATCCGTAAACATTATCTTAAGCATGCTAAACGCATCACTTACACTATTTGCCCTGAAAATTAACTCGCCGATTACTACTAAAAAACAAGTCTTAAGTATTTGCATAACATGCAATATTTTACTATTTTGTATATTATGCTTACTATAAAAGTCTGTAAAAATAGGTCTAGTAATATTGCCTAGGAATATTAAAACAAAATGATACATTCCAAAAAGTAAAAATGTATATCCTGCCCCATGCCAAAGACCGTTCAAAAACCATACCACAAATAAAGCAATTGATCCACTAATTAATGGTCCATATCTATTTCCTAAAAATTTTCTTAATTTTAAGGTTAATTTCTTTAATCCCTTGGTCAAAGATATCGGATAATACATATAATCTTTAAACCATTTTCCTAAGGTAATATGCCACCTAGTCCAAAATTCCGAAATATTTTTTGAAAAGAACGGTTCTTTAAAGTTTTCCGGAATCTTCACATGAAATATTTCCCCAATACCAATAACTACATCCATAGCTCCAGAGAAATCCATATATAACATTATAGTATAAGCAACTGCCCCTAAAAAGATTATTAAACTTCCATAACTATAATAATCATTAAAGACAGCTTTAACCATTATATTTAATCTATCTGCTATAAGCATTTTTTTAAATAAGCCCCAAAGTACTCTTTGCAAACCTAGGGTTAAAGAAGCATAAGTGATTTTTTTTGCTTCATATAATGATTCTGCTGTTTCATTAAATCTAGTAATTGGACCTTCCATAATTGTTGGGAAAAAACCAATGAAAAGACCTACTTTCAAAATATTTTTAGACGCTTTTACCGTACCATTATAAACATCAAAAAGATAAGACAAAGCTTGTAGTGTATAAAAGGATATTCCAATCGGCGCAATAA
>CAKOLP010000191.1 GCA_934096025.1 uncultured Bacilli bacterium | reverse complement strand
AAATATAAATAGAGGAAATTTAATTTTTGATATAAAATGTTTAGTTAGATATTTTCCTGATTATGATAAAAAGATTCAAAAGCCAAACAATTTTAAATCTATATGTTTTTCCACATTAGCTATAGACTATTTCATTGGACATAAAGATGGATTATTAGATAAAGCCATTGATATTTTATCTAGATTTAAAGAAGAAAATGACAATAGAAATGGTGTAATTGAAAAACAGAAAAAGCATAAATTTATCTATAAGGGAACTGAGTATGAAGCATATTTTATGACTATAGGTAGATTTGAATATGAAAAGAGATTTCCATTTAATATATTTTCAACTTTGAACATTGAAAGCTCTAAAAGTATAAGTCTTGATGAAATGTATGATTTAATTTGCTTAGTTAGATTATTTTTACAATTTATATCAAATCGAAGATATATCGACATTGAAGAAATATTTACAACTAAAGAAAAAGATAGCCTTGATATTAATGGAATGGTTAAATTTGATAATTTAGGATTGATGGAACCAAGTAAATGGAATATAATACCTTATAGTAGAATAAAGGAAAATTTAGGCAATTTATTACAAGAAATCGCAGATAATAATATTTGTTTTAGATCGTTATTTGATTATGAAAAAGGTGCAATTACAACAGTTGATATAATGAATATATGTGCTTGTTTTGAAAGCCAATTTGATATTACATATCCAGATTTTAAAAATAAGACTTTTAAAAGAATAAAGAAAGAAATAGTTAGTTATGTAGAAAAAATGCCGAACAATTATGATGATTCTGAATTGTATGAAATGAAAAGTATTATTAATGGAATTAGGAATTTTAGTGATACACTAAAATCAAAATTGCAATATGCATTAGAAGATTTTATAGCAATATATGAAAAAGATAAAAATAGAGTAGAGTTTGATTTTGGAAAAAATTATATTGATATGCCTAATAGATTAAAAAATGCTAGAAATGCCTTAGATCATGGTAACACAAAATATCAATTATTAAATATAAACTATTATGATGTTAAATTAGTTAGAGCTATTATATATATGATGATTTTAAAAAAGATTAATATGCCAAATGAGCAAATTGGAAAATGTGTTAGAATCGTAATAACAGGTTTTGAATAAAAATTTTTATATAATGTATTGCCAAACCTAAAATTTTATGTTAAATTAAAAACATAGTAATAGACAAAAAATACTGATATGGGTATATATATATTTGAAACTATTGCTATAACTGATTTTGAAACGGATAATAGGGTGCTTTTGTGCAAGGTATTTTTCGCATACGTCCTTTGCTAAGGCACCAATGACGTATCTGTTCGAACTAAAGAACAGATAAATACAAAAATCAATCAGAAAATAAATCTGGTTGATTTTTTTGTTGTCTAAAAACAGAAAGTTGAATTTATGTGTGAATTTGCTAAAGTTACCTCTGCTTTTATAAATGGTAGCATTAGGAAATTAGAAAAAACTAATCTTACATATATTGAGACACATAAAGTGATTATTATTTTAGTTTTCAATTATTCAAATGATGTGTATATTTCTAATTTTGATACATCTCTTATAACTATAAGTGTTATTGGACTTTCTCTCATAGCTGGAGGTTAACATTTAAGTAATGAGGACATATTTAGCGCAATGATAAGAGAGACAAATGAAGAAGTAGGTATAGATATTTATAGAGAAGAAATGGAAATTGCACATATATATCATCATTACAAAAAAGATATGTTAAAGTTTGTATTTATTACAAATAAGTATACAGGAATATTAGTTAATAATGAACCAAAGAATTGCAAGGAGTTGAAATGGTTTGAAATAGATAGATTACCCGCAAATATTATTCCAAAAATAAAGAAAGAAATATTAAATATCAAAAATGGAACATAT
>CAKOLP010000190.1 GCA_934096025.1 uncultured Bacilli bacterium | reverse complement strand
GGATATAACATACCCCTCCTAAGGGTTTGCTATTCCTAATATGAACCCTTAAAAACGGGGCAAAACTATGCAAAAACTGCTCAAAATCGTGCATTTTGGCGATATGGCAGACGGCTAAAATAAAATTTGGTGACCTATTTGGTTACCAAGGTGTAAAAAATGCACCAAAGTGGGTATTGCTATATCCTACGAAAAACTGAATACGTGTCCGTAGTTAAATGGATATAACCGTGCCCTCCTAAGGCACTATTGTGAGTTCGATTCTCGCCGGGCATACCAAAAAACGACCGATTTCTCGGTCGTTTATTATTATTTTAATTCAGGTCTAAAAGACAAAATATCGATTATACTTAATATAATATCAATTATTTGATCTTTGGGCAATTTAGGGGTATTAAGCTTTTCGAGTTTTTTCTTTATGTTTGGCATATTTCCGTTATATTTTTCAAAATTAGATAAAACTAATTCCGCCAGCTCTTTTGCTTTATAACCAGTAGCCCCAACAGGAAAAACGTATTTATTTTTATTAACAGCGATATCAAATTCTTTTTTTACGCCGTCAGCATTTATAATATTGCCATTTTGATCTTTTTTATTTCCAAACAAGAAAAAGACAGCACCACATTGTTCAATCATTTTTTCACGATACGGATTAAATATTTTTTCCATAAAGTCTGGCTTTTCATATAATGAATAGTACTTTTTAGGGAATGGGTATAACTTTAAATAATCAGCCATATCCAAATCATTTAAAGCCGTTGCTTCCGCTATTCCTTCATCTAGACTAGGACCAACACCAAACCCATTTCCATTGATTACTTTTAAGCCATATCCTTGGTCTTGTTGTATTAAATTATAGCCGAGGTCATATATTAATTCTTTTGACTCTTCTTCCGTACCATATTCTGAGTAGTCGTGTGCACTACCCGATATTAGTATTTTATATGACATATACTGCTTATATATTGCCTCCAATATTTCTTCTATTTCATTATATTCGTCAATTATAAGCGAGAATATACCATATTTTTCTATATCTTGCAAAAATAATAGTTGTTCTTTTTGTGCAGCTCGTTTAGTCGCTCTTTTAACAATGAAAAAATGATTAGGTCCAATTGAGTTATTTTTTGCTTTTAACTTTTTAAGTATATTTTTAATGTCTGGATCGTTAAAACTATAACCAATGAATAGCATATTATTTAAAGCCAATTCATTTTCAAGCGCGGTATAAAAATTTGGATGAGTCGACTCATAACCGTCATAATCATCTTGAGTCAGGACGATATGCTCAGGGACATCAATATCACCATGCACTTTAAAAACAAGCGCCTGCCGTTCCGTTTCAGTTTTAGCAAACTCACTATTAGAGTTCTTTTTTTCAAATTTCTTTTTTGCAAATTGTAATGCGTTTTCAATTATTGGATCATAATTAGTGGTCCAATAGTTTCGTATGGGCATTTTTGCTAATAGTTCGTGTTTATACTGGAATTTATCCGTATGGAATGCTTGTGACACTTCTTGCTTAAAAGCTGTCACTTCGGTTTTTGATTCATTGAGATAATATTGAGCAATCGTAGGATTATCTATAATAGTTCTTTTTTTTAATCCTAATTTTTTGCGGAAGGGCTCAATTAATTTATTCCAGTCAAAGTGTACTAAATCACAAGAAAATCCTGCACCTACAAAAACAGAGGCAGTATTACTCCTTAAAGCCTTTACGTATTCATTAATTAAAACTTGCTTTGATTCTATCATTATGAATTTTTCCTTCGCAATGGTCTTGAATGGTCATAATTGTTGCTAGTTCTTCTATCAAAAGCAACATCCACTAAGCCTTTTAATCGATTAAAATTTTGTTCGATAGTATTCCAGTTTACGATAGAAATTGATACGTCATCCTTTATAAGGTTGTCAACAATACGGACT
>CAKOLP010000189.1 GCA_934096025.1 uncultured Bacilli bacterium | reverse complement strand
TATTAAAACTTACTCCATCCCAATCAGTAAATTCTTTAGCAAAATCTTTTAAATATTTACTAAACTCTGTAATAACACTTTTCTTATTCTTATATATATAATATTCTTTAATCATTTTGGCAACTTCATTTTTACCACTGCCACTTTTTCCCCCAATAACAAATATTTTCATAAAATCCTCCCAACAAAAAAGATGATACCAAAAGGAGTGCTTATGCACGGTACCATCCTTTAATTAACTTAATTTTGATAACGGAATTACCCGACTAATTTCCTTAAGTAGCAATTAAATAACCAAATTATTTCTTCTCACCAACCAGAAACTCTCTTTAAATTCATTTATTTAACATCTTAAATCAACAATTATTGATACTAATATATCATAAAATTTATTCTTCTTCAATTACTTTTGCATTATTTTCTAGCTTTTCTTTTCCAAAAAGCATAATTACTTTTATTATTGACATAATCGGCGTAGCCAAAATCATTCCCACTATTCCAAAAAAGTGGCCAAAAATTAGCAAAGAACAAATAATTGTAACCGGATGCAAATTTGTTGCCCTACTCATTACTACCGGTTGTAAAACATAAGACTCTATAAGTTGGACTACTACAGCTATTATAAATACTCCAATACCAATCACTGGACTTTGGGTAAATCCCACAATCGTCGCAACACAAGTACCAAGGTAAGGCCCAATATAAGGAATCAAGTCCGTTATTCCACAAAAAAGTCCAAAAAGTAAAGCCGACTTAAGCCCAATAATAGAAAAACCAACCGTATCACAAACAAATACCATACAAGCGACTAATAATGTCCCATTAACACACTTCCTTACTTCGGTCCCAATATTCTCTACTAAAGAAGCTACCTCTATTTGATGTTTTACAGGTATCAACTTAAGAAGTAAATTAGTTACATTATCAAAGTCAAATAACATATAAAGACCAATAATAAGTCCAAAAAATATAGTTCCAATGCCACTTACAAATTGAGATACAAAAGTTACTATCGTCGTAGGCAAATTACTAGATATATCATTTCCATAAAGCATTATAGCATCTAAAACATTTTCTTTTACACTTTCTATATCAAAAACATCTGTATTTATCTTAGAAAATATGGAATTAACATATTCGGTAATCTTTCCAGTAATATTCGGCAAAGTATTAATAAGTTCATTAAGTTCTGTATATATAACAGGTATAAATATTCTAAAAAATACTATTAAAAATAATACAAATACTACATAAACAATAATCGACGCCAGTATTCTCGATGTCCCCTTTTTAGTCATTCTATCTACTAGGGGTGCAAATAACCAAGCCACTACAAAACCTATAAACAAAGGCGATAAAACGCCTATGACACTCTTTATTATTTTAAATATTCCTAATTCTTTAAAAATTATAATACCTGCTAAAATTATTCCAATAAATAACAAGATAAAAAGTAACTTTAATATATTCTTACTTAAATTTATAATCTCATTCAACCCTTTTGTGTCGACATCATCTTTTTTTCGAAACATTTTATCCCCTCCTATTATTATTATAAACTATTTTATGCTATTTTATCTCTAATTCTTTCCATTTTCTTTTTTTTTACATATTTGCTTTCTAAATCTAATAAGTATAACAAAAACTTTCTAAAAGTTAAATAAGGCAAATTAAATAAAATATCCACAGCTAAATCCAAATTACTATTTTTCATAGCTAATCGAAATTTTTCATCATCTTCTTGTTTTGAAGATACACTACCAAACTTATTTAGTACCTTATTTAAATCTTGTTTATCATTCATTATTCTTTCTAAAAATAAATCAATACGAAAATTATTATATAATTCTTTATCTATTACTTCTAACGGATTATGTTTTTGATTATCTTGAATTACTAACTTTCCTTCAATATATTGAGCACTGATGATATTAGCTCGATTA
>CAKOLP010000188.1 GCA_934096025.1 uncultured Bacilli bacterium | reverse complement strand
ACCAGTATAGAATCTCCAATTTTTTATTGGTCTGCTGATAAGGGAACTGCTGAAGTAGATTTTATAATTCAATTAGGAATTAATAATATACCTATTGAAGTAAAATCCAATGAAAATCTACAAGCTAAAAGTCTGAAATCATTTATTCAAAGATATGGAACAAAAATAAATGTTAGAACATCGATGTCAAATTATGAAAAACAAGAAAATCTCGTGAATATTCCGTTATATTTGATTAGCAATATTGAAAAAATCACTTATTTTTAGTATAATATAGATATTCTTTTCATGTATCCTAATTTATCATCATAGGTAGTACATCGAAGGAAAAATATATTATTAGGAGGTCTTCGGATTATGAAGAAAAAACGGATTTTTTTAGGAGTAATTATTGTAACATTATTAGCACTCACACTGTCAGGATGTGCACTTTTGGACAGCAAAGTGCATTCCTTGAAAGGAAAATTGATTGGAGTGTCATATAATGCGGAATTTTATGACAATTACGGTGCTAGGTTCTTAAATGTTTCTGGAGATAATATCGACATCGAAGGAAATGTAGTAGAAGAAAGCGGCCTTGATGGTGATGGAAGTACAACGACGAATTATTCATTATCGTCTGTTGTAACCATAACAATCGACGGAAAGCAAATGGAATCATGTGGAAACACGATAATATTTGCGGAGAGTGGGCTAAAACCAGATGTGGACTTTAGTTTGAATGATATTGATAGCAATTCCAATGGAGTTACAAGCTTAACGTCTGTTGCCAAAGTAGTAAACAAATACAAAAACTACTTTGGAAAGCCAGAGGTAGTAGTTATTCAATCACAACTTGGTGTACCGATTTGTGCATATAGCGGTGAAGAAGTCTATTGGGAAATTCCAGATGATTTACCCAAGATGACAAAGTTAATGATTGATGGAAAAGCTCTTTATATACATAGAGCTAACTTCGAAATTATTGATAAAGATTTAATAAAATAAAAAATATCCGTAGCGTGGGCTAAACTTTAGTCTGCGCTTAATTTAAAAATTACTCTGAAAATTTACGAAAAACCATTGACGTAAACCCAAAAATATGATAAAATTTTAATGTTACAATTTAAACTAGCGTAATTGTGCGCAATTTTAATCAAAAGAGAGAATTTATACAAAGAAAAAGAGGAATTAATCAAGCAAAAGAACGAATTTTTAAGATTGAGAGCAGGCAATTAAAAAAATTCGTTATTTAAATTTAAAAAAGCTTTTGTTTAGAATTAAGAAGGACTTTTTCTTAAAAATAAATTGAGTTTTATTCTGCTAAAATTTTATTTAGAGGTGATTTTTTTGGAATTAAAAGAAGTGAAATATGAAAAAGCTTCAAGAAAAGACTTTTCAAAAGTAGGAGACTACATTGAAATGCCAAACCTAATCAAAGTTCAAAAGGATTCATATGATTGGTTTATAGAAGAAGGATTAGGAGAAGTATTAAAAGACATATCACCAATAGAAGACTATTCAGGAAACTTAGTTCTAGAATTTTTCGATTATTACATGGAAGACAAAACAAAATACACACAAGAAGAAGCAAAAGAAAGAGATGCAACATATTCAACAAGATTACACGTAAAAGTACGTTTAATTAACCGTGAAACAGGAGAAATAAAAGAACAAGAAATCTATTTAGGAGATTTCCCACTAATGACAGATAGTGGAACATTTATTATAAATGGAGCTGAAAGAGTTGTAGTTAGTCAGTTAGTACGTTCACCAGGATGTTACTATGAATCTGCATTTGATCAAAAAACGGGAAAAAGAAACTATACATCAACAGTAATGCCACTTAGAGGAGCATGGATAGAATACGAAACAGATAGTTCAGATGTATTTTATGTACGTGTTGATAGAACAAGAAAACTACCAGTAACAGTATTGTTAAGAACCTTAGGATTAGGTTCAGATGATCAAATAAGAGACTTA
>CAKOLP010000187.1 GCA_934096025.1 uncultured Bacilli bacterium | reverse complement strand
GAAACCTTGGCGGAAAAAGAACAAGGAAATACATATATGGTATTAGAAAAACAAATCAGAGAAGTACTAAATAATATTGAAATAAAAAATATTATAATTGCTTATGAACCTGTTTGGGCGATTGGTACTTCTTGTACACCTACTTTAGAAGAAATAGAAGAAACTGTAACTTTTATAAAAACTATTATTTTTGATAATTATGGTGTTAAGTTAAAAGTACTATATGGTGGAAGTGTTAATGATACTAATATTAGTGATTTAAATAAAATTAAATGTCTTGATGGTTTCCTTGTAGGGGGGGCTTCTTTGTCAATTGATAAGTTAAAATTTATGCTTTTGGAAATGGAAGATTAATAAATCGACACGCCTCGACAGTGTTTGACAACGTTTTACATAACTCTACAAAAGTTTTTGTAGCTTTTTTAAAGATTGTGACTTATAATTAAGTCAGGAAGTAAAAGAAATATTAATATTGAAAGGGACGAAAACAAAATGGAAAAACAAATTAGAGTAGTATTAGTAGATGATAATGAAGTAACTTTGAAAGGAATAAAAGAATATTTTAAATGGAATGATAAAATTAAAATAACCAATAGCTTTAAAGATGGCTTGGAAGCTAGAGATTATTTAATTAATCATGGATCAGAATATGATTTAGTAATATTAGATGTAATATTATCAAGGTATGATGGCTTTAAAATATTAGAGGAACTTAGTAACAGTAATATGAATAAGAAAGTTATAGTATTATCTAGCTTTAAAGATGAATTTACAGTAAGAAAATCACAAGTTCTAGGAGCAAATTATTTTATGTTAAAACCTATTGAAATGGAAATTATTGAAAGTAGGATAATAGATTTAGTGGCACATCAAAAAGATTTTAAAGTTGGTGTTGGTAAAACTATTGAAATGGAACTTAGTACTTTGCTTCATGATTTAGGTATTCCTAGTCATGTGTTAGGATATAAATATATTAGAGAGGGTATAATGCTACTTTATGAAGAAGATGACATGGGAATTTTAGTAACTAAAGATATTTATCCGAAGATAGCAAATAAGTATAAAACTACTTCTTCAAGAGTAGAAAGAGCAATTAGACATGCTATTGAAATTAGTTGGAATAGAGGGGATATCAAACTTATGGAAGAAATATTTGGAAATAGTATTGATTTTGACCGGAGTAAACCTACTAATTCGGAATTTATGACAACGATTGCAGATAGATTTAAAATTAATGATAGAGTTAAATTAGCATAGAAGTTCTTTCGGGAACTTTTTATTGTTTTTTAAAAAGTGCTATGATAAGATATAGGTGGTGAATAAGGGAAAATGAAAAAGATATTAACTATTATTTTAGATGGTTTTGGACTTAGAGAAGAAGAAAAAGGAAATGCGGTAAAACTTGCACATATGAATACATTTAATGATTTATGGCATAAGTATCCGCACGCTTATTTAAAAGCTAGTGAAGAAGCTGTGGGTTTGATGCCTAATCAAGCTGGTAATAGTGAAGTAGGACATATGACTATTGGAGCTGGGAGGCTTTTAAAGCAAAATGAAATTTTAGTTAATGAGTTTTTAGAAAGTCCAGATATGGAAAATAAAAATGTTATAAGGCTTCTTAATAATAAGGATAAAGATGTTCATATAATGGGGCTTTGCAGTGATGGAAATATTCATGCTGGTGTGGACGATTTTTTAAATATGTTTAAATTTTTAGTAGATAATGGATTTACAAAGATACATTTTCATTTAATTACTGATGGTAGAGATACTGGAGTTCATGATTGTTCTAAGTATATTAAAATGATTGAAGATGCTATTAATAATTATAAAGTTGGAGATATTAGTACGGTTTGTGGAAGGTATTATGCTATGGATAGGGATTCTAATTATGAGAGAACTAGAGCATATTATGAATTGGTTGTTAATGGCAAGGGTGTTAATTCATTAGATGTGTATAAATC
>CAKOLP010000186.1 GCA_934096025.1 uncultured Bacilli bacterium | reverse complement strand
TTTATTAAATAAAACTAATTTAAATACTAATTTTATAAATAATGTAAAAACAACATGGTCAAATAAAATAGCGACAACAAAATGGAAAATTGTAGGAGGTACGTTTGATAATATAGCAGGCACGACTGTAGCAACGACATATAAAAATGAAATAGTGTTATCATCAATAATATATAATGCGAAAGTAGGTTTAATGTATGTAAGTGATTATGGTTATGCAACGTTATCAAGTTATTGGAATAAAAATCTTAATAATTATGTTGATGAAACTATAAATTGGATGTACATGGGTCTTGATGAGTGGACTATAACGCCACAGACTAGTGATACGAAGAGTGTATTTTATATTTTCAGTAGAGGATCTGTTTTTGGGAATCATGCTGTTTACCGTGTTGCTGTCCGCCCAGTTTTTTATCTTGAGTCTTCGGTAACATATGCTGGCGGATCCGGTACTAGTTCTGAACCCTTTATAATAAATTAAAAACAGGCAATGCCTGTTTTTTTAGTTGTATTCTAGGTAGTATAGTTTGTTGAAGTTGTGTTCTTCAATGACAGTTTCTCCTTTGTCGGCTTCGTTCATGGCTTCGGTTGATACAAGGAAGTAGGTGTGAAATAGGTAGTCTTTTTTGTCCTCACTTACTGGGTCATCCCAAGTTAGGTCTAGGTGGAGCCATTCATTATCGACATTAACTGCATTCCATATGTGTCCTGTTGCAGCATAATTGATTTCCTCTTTAGTGGTTGCAATCTTATAATTGTCAAATCCCATCTTGGTTAGAAAGATAGCCATTAAATCTGTGTAGCCATTGCAAGTAGCATAACCTTGAAATAAAGGTCCAAAAGCATTGTAAGATTCATAGTTGCTAGTGTTAGATTCGTTTCTATCTACATCATATTTTGTATTATTAATAATATAGTCATGAATTACTTTTATCTTGTCATAGTCTTCCATGTCTTCAGTGATTAGTTCGCTTAATAAAGTATCTGTCTTAGTATTTATTTCTTTTATTTTGTCTTTGTCATAGAGATAATAAACTTTTAAAGTTATTTCACCGGACTCACTTATGCTGCTTTTAATATTAGTAAAGCTATTAAATGGATGAACATAATTGTTTATATGAGTAAGAATTAATTCATCACCACTTATTTTAGTGGCATCACTAACGCAATTTTTGTATTCTTCTGGACAGTAAAAGGTAAATGTTTCCCAGCCTTTATTAATTACCGTATAATATATATTAAGTAAGTCTTGATAAGAATAAGGAATGAAGTCTTTGCTGTTTTGAACAAATAAATAGTCGCTTGTTTTGGTAAAGTCATCACTAGGTTTTATTACTAGTACTGGCTCATCATTTATTATTTCTACTAGTCTATTTGATATAGGTTCCAAATATATTATTGTTGCTATGATTATTGCCATAGAACATATGGGTATTATTAACTTTTTCATTGTATCATCCTCTTTAATATAATAATAAGGGTAAAAAAAAATAAAGTAAAGAATTTACTTCATATTTTTGATTTTTTGTGTCAATCTTGATTTTTGACGATCAGCAGTATTTTTCTTGATTAAACCTTTACTAACTGCTTTGTCTATATATTTTTGAATATCTTTGTTTAATTTATTTGCTTCTTCAACATTTAAAGCAGCAATTGCTTTTTCGCAGTTTTTAATAAGGTTTTGAACACGCATTTTTAGTTCATGATTATTATCTGTTTTTTTAGCAATAACTTTAACAGCTTTTTTTGAACTTTTAATGTTTGGCATAATTCAGCTCCTTCCTCATTTCTTAATAATTTTAACAAATAATTAGGTATTTATCAAGCATTTTCATTAACATTATCAAATAAACTTTTAAAAACTTCAATTATTAATTTTTTTTCTTCATTACTTAGTTTTGATGTGTTTTTTATTAAGTTAAGTATTTTTTTGATATGTAGTTCGTTTAATTCACTTTTGAAAGTGTATCCC
>CAKOLP010000185.1 GCA_934096025.1 uncultured Bacilli bacterium | reverse complement strand
AATATAGCCTAGAAGAGCAAAATAAAATTTGCAATGTAATTAAGCCATTATTTAATAAAATAAATGAAAACAAGAAAGAAAATTATAATTTAGAACAATTAAGAGATACATTATTACCAAAGTTAATGAATGGTGAAATAGATTTAGATAATATAGAATTATAAATAAGAATATGTTGGTGAGACAAATGGAATTAAGTAAATTAATTTAAAACTATAAAAATGAACATAATCAAGATAATTACAATAAAATATTGTTAAATATATTTTCTGATATTGATAAAACCTTAATTCTTCCATCTAAAGTAAGAAAGCAAAAAAAGGTTTTGACTTAAAAAGTATCTATGATAGTAGTGGTGGAATGTATTTAGTTGCATATACTGGAAAAAGTTTTAGTGAAAAAACTGATGAAGCATTTATTAGTATTACCATTAGAGGAATAATAGATAAAGTATTATCAGACCATAAATGTCTTGGAATTTGTATAAATCCAGATTTAGAAATAGACGATAGTAATATGATGAATCAATGTATAATTCCAAAAGAACATATTGTAAAAATATTGAATAGTTAATCATACAAATTGTGATTTGTATAATGGAGGAATACATGAAAAAGGATTTATTTGATTATATAATAGAACCAACGGATAAAGAGTATAGAAAAGAAAATATAATAGACGATATATCTTTTATCCCAAAACTTATCATCCCTAAAAATGCTTATTTTATGAATCATCATGATTACTTAATAAATGATGCAATTGTAAATTATAATAATGAAACAGTAGTTGCAAAAAAGTTTTATGCAAACATGATAAAATATGAGAAATATTATGAAAAAACTAAAGATGAAAACTACGATTTTTGGGCAAGAAAGAATGGAGAACAGTTAATTAAAGAATTATATTCTATTTATGATAAGTCGGTTCATATTGTTAATTATTTGTTTGATTTGAAAGTGCTTCCTGATTTAGGATTTAAAAAAATGTTAGAGAACAATTAAAATCTAAAGATAAAGATTTCTATAAAGTGTTTAACAAAATATTTAGTAAACTTTATGGGGAATCAAACAATGTCGTTCGTGATGATATAACTCACAATTTTAGTAATTTATTTTTTAGATATGTTCCTAAGTACGATGATAGTAAGGAAACTGGTTGGTATACTGAGGAGTCTTTATCCTTTAAAGAATACAAAAATATAATTGATGAAATCTGTTCGTTATTAGTAGAAAATAAAAATATTATTATAAATAAAATTGCTAGTATTTATCCTAAAAAGGGAACAAAAGAATACGAAGAACAATGTAAGAAGAATATTGATAGGGCAAAAGAAATGTATGATAAATTAAAAGCTGGAAATCATTAAAAGATATTTAATGAGTAACATCAAAAAATATACTTTTGAAATTATTAAAAAATCAATTTATAACAGATTGAAAATGGATGATACATCATAGATAAGTGATATAATGGTGATTTCATGGATGTTTCCTATGTATAATAAATTGGATTTGTAAGAGAGGGGTAAAAAATTATGGAATATATTTTAAATTTTATAGAAAATAATTTATTTGCAATAATAACTGCATTGATTGCAATTATTGCTTTACTTCAAACTCATAAACAAATTAAGATTAGCAACAAACAATATTTGTTTGATAAGAGACTTAGTAAGTATCTTTTAGCTAAAGGATTATTAGAATTATATAAGGATAATGAAAGTTTGCTTGATTATACTGATGATCCTGATGACGAAGCTATAATAGTTGATTATCAATTTATAAATTTAACCAATAATAATTATTTAAAAGATGTTACTTGTATAATAAATGAACCAAAAAATAATGAATTTAAGAATAACTTCTTGGTTAAAATTGAGGAATTAAAAAAATTATCAAATGAAGTTAGATTCCTTTTCCAAAATAAGAATGGATTATTATTAAGCAATTTTATTATGAAATATCAAAATGTATTGTTGGAATTGTATAAGTATCAAATTGTATTAGATTT
>CAKOLP010000184.1 GCA_934096025.1 uncultured Bacilli bacterium | reverse complement strand
TAAATAAGCAACGTAAATATTAATATAAGGTATTAACAATCCAAACAACCAAAGTGCACTACTACCGGAATCATGTAATCGCATAGAGAAAACTTGAATCATATATATAGAAATCCATATATAAACCAAATAAATTAACAAATCTAATAGATAATCCATGATAAGTATATCAGGGAGTACCTCTATCAATATCATATGAATTAATACAAAAATTAATATAATTATTTGATAACTTATATAATAATAAATTAATTCACCACGACTAATCCGTTTAGATATATTAAATACTCGTATAGATAAACTCTCAGAAATTATAGGTCCCACTTTATATAAAGAAAATTCAGACCAAAATTTATTCCAATTATCTAAAAAAGGGTAATTTATATATCCCCAATTAGTCTTAATAATGCCATTTGGTAGCCCATATTTACTTTTTTTATTCTCACTAGGGAATATACCAAGAAGTAAAAATATCAAAAACGGAACCCATAAATTAATTTGTGATTTAATACTAATATAATTTAAATCTCTTGTGACCCTAAATATTAAATTAGTAAAATTAATCGGATTATAAAAGAAAAATATAAAAACAACACTCCAAGCTAAGAAATAACCCCATAATTTTCCAAAATCAATAGATCTCTGAAAGGATATAATAGCTATAACTATAATAAAAAAAGCAAAATGAATCCACCCAAACCAAAATATCAATAATTCATCAAATATATTATAGAATTCGATAATAAGACCTGGTAATCCTATTAATGCTATATATGTGAATAATATTGAAAATAAATATGATTGTCTATCAAGCCTCCAATTGTATAATAAGTTATATATGTTAAACTTAAATAACTCCCATTCATTTACAATTATTGACCACATACAACTCATTCCTTCCGTCTATATGCACTTTGTAAAGCTTCTTTTGTTATTGGACGCCAGCCTTCATTAAGAAGAATTTTATATCGACCATCTTTATCTACTGCAACATAATATTCTAAATTATTGCCTAAATTAATCCACTTTTCTCCATTAAAATCAGGATGACTATCTTCAAATGCAGCAGCACGTTGACTTTCATAAGGTAGTCCTCCATATACTTTTTTAACTAAAGCTAACTGGTCAGAATTTAACGGCCCATACTCTTCTACAGATTTTGATAACCCAAAAGAAATCTCAACAGGCATGGAATGTGTCTTACTACGATGCTTAGATTTAATCTTCCCCGGAGTCATACGTGGTGCTAGTGCATGTAAGGTATTACTATTTATATCAATATTGTCTTCACCTAAAGCATAATCAACATCATTTATAGTTTGAAACTGTGAAGATTTACCTCCCCATAAGAAATTAGTATGCTCAATTTTAAAATGCATTCTTTCTAAATCTATATCACTATTATTAGGAATAACTTTACTAGTATAAGCTCCCACACTAGTACCCAACTTATATTCATTTGGAGTATTGTTATAAATTATCTTAGGTGCTTTCACTCCTATTTTACTTAAAAGATTAGATAAGTTAACATCTACACCGACACCATTAGTATAAATTACACTATTACTACTATTTCCTTTTCGGGCCGCTGTATTAATAAAAAATAAAGAAGCACTTTCTTCTCTATCAGATAAAATACCTAAATCTCTTCCAACTTTACTAGTTGTCCACTTTAATGTATTCATTGCAATCGTATTATTTTCTCCAACACCACCACTTAAAGATTCACTTATTAACTTTCTAGATTCATCATTTAAATTAATATACCATCCATTAGCAATCCAATAACCACCAGACTCCACCCATTGAGGTTTATATCCGGCTTTAAGAAATTGATTGCCTTGATATTCACCTGTAAATACCGGTTCTGAACTATTACTATAAACTCTATAAATTTTACCTGTAGATTCTTCAGGCCATTCATCTATAACTCTTGGTAACTCTTCAAAATCAGAGATATATCTACTAGATTTATTAGGCGCAATAACTCTATTGTCTTCTTCAATAATATCATCATAAT
>CAKOLP010000183.1 GCA_934096025.1 uncultured Bacilli bacterium | reverse complement strand
ATATTGGAATTTTTAATTGTTTTTACAAAATAAAAGACAAATAAGTAAAATTTCTACCTATTTGTCAACAGTCTGAAGCAAACTGTATAGGGTTTGCTTTTTTGAATATTTTTTGTATAATTATTGTGAGGTGAAAGATGAAATATAAAAGAATTGGTGCATATTTGATAGATTATTTATTTTTGAGTATGATTTTGGTATTAGTGGCACAACTTAAAATAATTAATCCTTATTATGATGAGTATATTGAAAATTATGAGAAATACGAGGAATTATTAGAAAAAGAGAATATTGAAAATTTAGCTAATATATATAAAGATGAAAAGTATATGGTTTATTATCAAAATGTTAGTAAGTATGGAGCTTTTATTAGTGGAGTTTTTACCCTTTGTTATTTGTTTTATTTTGTTGGCTTTCAAAAATGGAATAAAGATCAAAGTTTAGGTAAAAAGATAATGAAGCTAAAAGTTGTTGATAAAGAGGGAAATAGTCCGAGTGTATTTAAGTATATTATTAGAACTATGCTTATATATAATTTGTTTGTTTCAATTATAATTATTAGTCTTGCTTTTGTACTCGGGGCTAAAGAGTATTTGTATAGCTCAATGATTATTAATGTGTTGGGGTATGTGTTTTTATATAGTAATTTTATTGTTTATATATTTAGAAAAGATAATAAAGGGATTCATGATTTAATTGTGGGTACTAGTGTTATGGAGGTAGAAAATGTCAATAAGTAAAGTTAGAGAATATTTAAAAAAATATAATAAAGATAAGGATATAGTAGAGTTTGAGGTATCTAGTCATACTGTTAGTGAAGCAAGTGCAGCGATTGGTTGTAGTGATGCTGATATAGCTAAGACGTTATCTTTTATAGTTGATGATAAACCAATTGTTATAGTAGTTGCTGGAGATAAAAAGATAGACAATCATAAGTATAAAGAATATTTTCATACAAAAGCCAAAATGGTACCAGGGGAAGAATTGGTTGCTTTGGTAGGTCATGAAGCTGGAGGTGTGTGTCCTTTTGGCTTGAATGACGGTGTAGGGATATATTTAGATGTTTCTTTAAAAGACCATGATATAGTATATCCAGCGTGTGGTAGTCACAATAGCGCTATTAAGTTGGAACTTAAAGAATTAGAAGATATAGTTGATTTTATTGATTGGATTGATGTTTGTAAGTAATAGTGATTATTGCATTAAAAAGCCAAGTACTAGATTGTACTTGGTTTTATTCTGGCTTTTCCTAGAGTTTTTATGTCTCTTGGTTTGGAATAGTCTATATCTATGTTAATTAAATATTCTTTGTATCTATCTTCCAATCCAATAAATAATTCTATGTATGTTTTAATTGCCCTTGAATAATCTTTTTGCTTTAATGCTAAGACGCATGGTTCTAAGTATTTTTTTAAAATTTCTTCGGCCATTGCTTTGGCAAGTTCTGGTTGTTCATTTTTTAAACAGTCGCTTATAATTGGAGCTTTTTCATCATACTCTATTAAAAGTTTTTTTCCATCTTCAGTATTTTTTAAATAATTTTCGCGAAAGTTTCTTAGAGTTGCTAAAACTTCACAATCATCAGGCATTTTTAATAATTTACATACTATAGTTGTAATAAAACATCCACTTGGATGATAGCCATTATCTGGTTTTTTGGTGTAATTTTCGCAAGCTGGGCCATAAGGATTTATATATTTTCTTTTGTAGTTGCAATAATTTTCTTCCCACCAGTTTTTATCATCAGTTAAATGAACACAAGTATTACAATAGTTTGACATATTATTCCTCCTTTTTTACTAGATATTATTATATTCATTCTATGAGTTTTGTCAATATTATTTTTGTTAAGCGCTTGACAATATTTGGGAAATAGTTTATTATTTAGTTCTGGTGGATATGAAAGAAAGTAGAGTTTTGTGGAAAATTAATTCTTTGGAAAAAATGATTGCTAAAGAATTTATTAATAATGTTTCAGAGGATAAGGTTATTCCTTGTTTGAGTGGTAGTCAATTAAAGATTATGCATTTTATGTTTACTAATCAAGAT
>CAKOLP010000182.1 GCA_934096025.1 uncultured Bacilli bacterium | reverse complement strand
TATAATTATGTTATTTTTTAAGTCTTTAAAAATAATTACATCATCTAATATAAAGTTGTTTTTGCTTGTTAGTTTGTTTTTTAGTTTGGCATATAGTTTCCATTCTGAGCCAACTAATCTACTATCCACGACTACAATAGTCATTTCTTTTGTTCGATAAAATGTATAGGGATTGTTGGTACTGGGTTTTTCTTCGAATATAAAAGATGTGGGATAACTTAATATAGATAATTCTCCGGTAAATGGGGAGACAATATTTCGGGTTTCGTATATAAAGCTTCCAGGTACACAGGTAGTTATTTTTATGCTGTTATTATCTGATATTGGTTGGGTTGCTGTAAAGGTAAATGAACCGTCTTCTTGAGTATCTACAATATTATTTTCTTGATTGTATTCTATTAAAACTTCGGCAAGTTTAGAAGTGTGGCCACTTATAGTGTTTTTGGTATTATTAATTGGGTGAACATTTATTTTGCTTCTGCCAATAGAAAACATTTTTTTGTTTTGGAAAGTAAAATTGCTTACATCATAAGTACCTAAATCATGATGGGTAATTGTAGTTTCACTACCATAAATAGTTCCCTCAATATAAGAAAGTTCTTCATCTTTACACCAATAATAATCAGGTAGGGTATGAATAGTTCCGGCGCTTGTTAAGGTTACTGATTCGCTCCATAGGTTAAGTCTTGAAAAATTGAATTGGAATTTAGTATCTGCTAGGGTATAAATAATATTAGCGTTTTTTGTATATATAATAAAACTATTTGGATTGTTTAGGATAAGAGCACAATTAAGGCCTCGGAAAAGAATATTATAATTATCTGAGGGTGTACTATCATAAGAATTAATTATAGATACATCGGCTCCTTCGTTAACTTGAAATGTTCCATAAATAACCAACATAGGAATTCTTTGGTGTTTAGTTTCTAAGAATTCAAATGTTGCACATTCTTCGATTAAAACATTCATGCATCCTTGGGTAGGTACTAGTTGAAAACCGTTTGCAGTGGTAAGAATAAGTTTGGCATCATGACATATTTTAAAGTCAAGGTTTGAAGTGCTTCCGATTAATTCTCTTTCAGTGCTAGTTATTACTACATCGGCATTTGGTAAAATTACTAATCTAGGATTTTCTAAAGCAGCTACAAAATTAAATATTTGTTTATGGAGGGCATCACTGTCAATTGTCGTAGAACCTTTGATAAATATATTATTTCCCTCGCAAACATAACTTGCTGTAACACCATTGGTATCTTTTATAGTGATAATTGAACTATCAATAATTATATTGCTGTATTGCATACTGGTAAGACTTGTCCCGTCAAAAAATATGTTTTCAAAAGTAGCTGTTGTATTCATGTAGGCTTCTTCAGCCGGAGCAAATAGTATTCCATTTGTATTACTGCTCGTAATATTTAGGTTTTTAAAAGTGATTCTTTTCATTGAAGCTCCGATTGTTATAATATTTGTACTATTACTAAGAGTTACCATTATGTTAGTGTATGTGCCATCAATAGTAATTTTTTCTCGAAAGTCATTTATAAAAATATCTTCATCTATGTTTATATCATTTTCTAAATAGATATAGTTATAATCATTATAATCTTCTAAAACTTCTTTTAATTCACTAAAAGAAGTAATTGATATTTTGTTTTTGTTAATTATATTCATATAGAACCCCCATATATAATATGTTTTGTTAAAGGGACTTGTCTAGTTCTTAAAACTATATCTAAGCATAAACTAAAATAGGTGAGCTAAATGAAAATAAATGAATTTAAAGATTTCGTGAAAAGTAAACCGGAATTAATAAAACATGTTAAAAGTGGGGAAATGACTTGGCAAAAGTATTATGAGTTATTTGATCTTTATGGAACAAATGAAGAAGTATGGAGTAAATATATTACTGATGAAAGAGGCATTGAAGATGGCTTGTCAAAGATTACGGATATTGTTAAAAATGTTAATGTGGATTCCATTAAAAGTCATATAAATACTGCTCAAAAAGCTATTGATTTTGTATCAGATTTGACAAGTAAAAAAGAGTTTCCTAATGTAA
>CAKOLP010000181.1 GCA_934096025.1 uncultured Bacilli bacterium | reverse complement strand
GTTAAAGCATTCTCTAAAGCTTGATAAGCTTTATTTACTAGGTCTATTTCCCTAACATTTGTTAAGTAACTCATATCTTTATTAACTATTTCTTCTAAATTTAACTTAGATATTATAGCATTTTTTAATTCTTCTAATCCATATAAATCTACGGTGTTCCCATAAACGACACCAGAGAACATATGCACATCTAAGTTGCTAGATAAATCACTTTTATTAACAAAAACAATTAAATTATCCGCGTTATATTTATTGTATAAGGATTCTTCTTCTTTACTTAATTCTTCATTATTATTTAAGACTAATATAATTAAATCAGCTTTTTTGGCTATTTCTTCGCTCTTTGTTACTCCGATTTTTTCTACGACATCTTCGGTTTGTCTTATTCCTGCTGTATCTACAAAATTTACTAAAACACCATTTAGGGTTATGCTTCCCTCGACGATATCCCGAGTAGTTCCAGGTATGTTTGTAACTATAGCTTTTTCTTCATCAATTAAATGATTTAATATACTACTTTTTCCTACATTCGGTTTACCTATAATTGCTATGTTTATACCATTTTTTATAATTTGGCCACTTTTTGCACCATTTAGTAGTTTTAAAAGTTCTTCTTTAATATCTTTAAGATATGTTGTTAGTAAGTTTTTAGTAACTTCTAGTTCATCAGTATATTCCGGATAATCTATATTTACCTCGATGTTGGCAAGTATTTTGGCTATTTTGCTGCGAATATTTTTAATCTTTTGCGTTAATTTTCCTCCGACATTATTTAATGCTAAAGTTCTTGATGCATCAGTTTTTGCTATTATTAAATCGTTTACAGACTCTGCTTCTAAAAGATTTATACGCCCATTTAAATAAGCCCTTTTCGTAAATTCCCCAGGTTCTGCCAAACGGCACCCGATTTGCAAGAGAACTTCTAATACTTTTCGAGTAGAATTTAAGCCTCCATGACAATTAATCTCTATGACATCTTCGGTAGTATAAGTTCTTGGGGATCTCATAACCATTACAAGTACTTCATCTATTAATTCATCTTTATATTTTATATGGCCATAATGTATTGTGTGGCTTTTGGCCTTAGTCAAATCCTTGGTAAAAACCATATTTACATAATTTAAAGCTTTAGCCCCAGTAACACGCACTATAGAAATAGCCCCGTCCTTTAAAGCTGTAGAAATAGCAACGATAGTATCATCCATAAAAAACACTCCCTTAACGGAAGTATTGTACCATTTTAATCCTAAGTTGTAAATTAGTTAGGTATTTTATTTAAAGAATCAGCATAACCTATTAGTCTAAGTTGGTCTTCAGTTTTTAAATATATAAACTTCTCTAATAGCTCTTTTTCTTTAGAATTTAGCTTTTTATTCATATATTTTATTGGCGTGTCATCATCTGTTAAGCCCAGAAGATAATCTGTACTTGTTTGTAAATACTCGGCCAACTTGATTAAAATATTTGCTTTAGGAAAACTCACACCAGATTCATACATACTGATTGATTCTTGAGTAACACCAACTGCTAAAGCAACGTTTAGCTGATTTTTATGTCTTTTTTCGCGAATAATACGTAAATTTTCCATCAATCCTTTCCTTTCTCCTTTATTTTATAATATCCTCGGGAAATGGAAATAATTGGAAATTATATTTAATATAAGTACAAATTATAACTATTATAAATTAAATTTATGACAATAAAAGCCACATTACAGTGGCTTAATTACGACATGTCTATTAGGTTCTTCCCCGGTACTTTCAGTCTTAATTCCAGGAAATTGCGCTAAGGCATTATGGACAATTCTTCTTTCATATGATGTCATGTTTTCTAAAGATACTTCCGTATTTGTGCTAACTACTTCTTTAGCTGTTTTACGAGCAAATTGTTCTAGTTTTCTTTTTTGGTGTTCTTTATAGTCACCTATATCTATATTGAATTTGTAGTATAATCCCGTTTCATTTAATATTTGTTGTTTTACTATTAGTTCTAATGAAGCTAGTGTTTGACCATTTCTACCAATTAATACTTTATCATTATTAGAATAAACTTTAAATAATGG
>CAKOLP010000180.1 GCA_934096025.1 uncultured Bacilli bacterium | reverse complement strand
GTCAACAAATTATAGTTTTGATCTATTGAAAATCTCCCTTGTAGGCCTCCTGCATCAACAAATGAGTAAGTATTATCATCAATTTTGGTGAATTTACTTTCTAAAGGTAAAAATATTTATCTAATGCTAGACCAACCTTCTCGGCCTCTTCTTCAGAGCACTGTAAAGCACCCTGTATCCGTTTAAAGAATGGCTTATGAACCTTTTCTATTCTGTCTTCTATTATTTTATTAGTTTTTCTATATGTCTTAAATCTATAAATTAGATATAAGATTGCTAAAAATAAAGCAATATTCTCCTTCATAAACTTATATCTCCTATATAAAATTCTTTAGGAAAATGAATTTTTTTCGGACTAGCTATTTATTCATAAATAGCTACTGCTAAATCTCCAAATTAGGACTCAATTTATCATTACACTAAATATATATCCCGTAAATATACTTCATAAATATAAAAACTAATACACCTACTAATACAGCTAATATAAATAGTGCTAAGAAAGTACGGGTCAAAATCCATCCTCTTTTTTCATATTCTGTTAGTGTTCCAGCTTTATTTTTACGCCATAAATTATAAGTACCTAAAATACATATTCCAAGCATAAATAGTGCATTAAAGTCCTCAATAAATTTAGGTAAACCAAAATATGATTTTATTAAAATACATATAAAGAAATAGTTTCCAATTAATGCTAAAAGAGTTACTTTCCATGTACCCCAATATTTAAACATAAGATAGTTAAAACTTAAGAGAGAAAATATAGCTGCCATTTATTTTTCCATTCTTCTTCTTTCTCCTTAAGGATTTATTTTATAACAAGACAACTCATTACATATCAAAAATAGCTTTTAATAAAGTAAAAATGATCAGCCAGCTTACAAAAGCAATACCATAAGATGTATATTTTAACTTACGACCTTTACTATAGTCATATATTATTTTGCCCATAATAGAGAATAATAAAATCAAAAAAAATCACATAAAAGGAAAGTTGTATCATTCGATAAAACCTCTAATTTTTAATTAACACTATTTATATGCCTAAAATTGCTTTCAATATACCAAAGAATATTAACCAACTAACAAATCCCGCACCATAAAAATCATAGTGGATTACGGCACCAGTCATATAATCATAAGCCATACCATATATAATAGAAGTCAATGAAAATAATGCAAATACATAAAAAAATAATCGTTTCATAATATTCACTTTCTTAATTACTTATAATAAAAAAGAACTATTCCAATAATACTAAAACATATGAATGCAATAAAAAATAAAGACATACTTTCTATTAATCACCAATTAGTAAATTTTTTTGAAATCATTTAATAAAATTGTAAACCACCTACCAAAGATAATCAATTCATCTTCGATAGGTGGTTTATTTTATTCACCCTTAGCGATACGATCTAAGAGTTCAATATAGCTTTGTTTGTTTAATGCTGGCGTAAAGTTATCTAACACATCTTTAGCGCCTGCTGCATCATCGTATAGTAAGTCTACAATTGTCATAGCCAAGGCTTGTGCTGTTTTAATGTACGCTACGTCAGGTACAGAGATTTCATATTCTGCGCTGTGTAGTACACCATTAATACAGCCAACCCAAGGATGGATGACTGGCATCAAGTGAGATACGTCGCCCATATCGGTACTTGCTGTCATATGATCCCCTTGGAATACATTTTCTTCACCAAATAACGGATTAGAGTTTTGGCGCAGCATTTCATTCATGCGCTCATCGTTGCGCATTGGCAAGTAACCTGGTAAATCCTTAATTACACAAGTGGCCCCAACTGCATCACCACCGGCTTTTAAGGCACGGTTTACACGTTGATTGCCGTTGACGATAGCGTCGATATTAGACGCACGTACATAGCTTTCAACTTGAACATAATCAGGCACGCAGTTAACCAATGTACCGCCTTGGTTGATGATTGGATGGAATCTGAAATAGTCGCTTTCTTTGAAAGTTTCACGAATGGAGTTAACCCCCATAACGCCCATCAAAGCGGCATTAAGAGCATTTATACCTTCGTGAGGCGCCGCTGCTGCGTGAGCTACTTTAC
>CAKOLP010000179.1 GCA_934096025.1 uncultured Bacilli bacterium | reverse complement strand
GGCAAACATTGTGTGTACTCCTTTTTGTAGGGGGGGGTAACAATGTAAACTTTATGGCTGTGTTTATTTGCAAGCATAAAAATATTTTCAAGAAATTTTATTTGTCCGTTGTTTCGTGAATTGTTCTTTAAATGTTTGGCTGTTAATGCTTGAGGTGTTACTGATAAATCATGGGTTACATTTCTGGGGGATGCTCCCCAGTAATTGTTGTCAACATAGATATCTGTATGTGCTGTTAAATATTTTCTTAATCCTTTTTCATAATTTCTATATATTTCAGGTAGAGGAAATTGATACTCTATATTGTATAAATATTTATAGGGAATTGTTTTGTATGCTTCTTTGGTTTTTTCCAATTGTAGACCTGGAGAAAAAACATCAAAAAATATAATTAAATTCTTTAAATTGTTGAAATTGTTATTTATGCAGTATTCATACAATTTATACAAGCGGTATAAATCAAGCGAAGAATTTCCTAAGTTAAAATAGTACTTAGAGGGAGAAAAACCGTCACGGGCATGTGATGATCCTAGTATCAAATTTATTATTTCATTTTTATGTCTATTGAGAGCTACATATTTTTGGATATCGATGTCAGCATTCGAAAAATCTAAAGAAAAATTTTTAATATGTTTATAGCTCAAGACCTTTAAACCCAATAAGTATAAATTTCTTATGCCATTATCAAGTTTTTCTTTGTAAAAAAATTTCACTTGATTTTTCCTTTCATTAAGTATGTGTCAGTAGCAATATTTGGTTGCCATAAATGTGCAAGTAATTATAGCTGCTTTACTCTTTGGTATTGTTCATGGTAGTTGAGGCGGATTTTTTCGGCTTCATCAGATAGGCTATATTGGAGAATTTTCTCAGCTAATTGAGGTGTTTTTTTTATAAATTTGACCGGATTTCCTGCCCATACTTCTCCATCAGGAATATCTTTTGTAACAACACTACATGCTCCGATTACTACATTATTTCCTATTGTTACACCAGGCATGATGGTTGAGTTACATCCAATAAAACAGTTGTTGCCAATTTTTATTTTTTTCCATGTCATTAAATCTTTATGGAATTTTTTATCAATGTATTTCATACATATTTTTCGACTACCGTCATGTGTTAAAAATGTGCAACCAAACGAAATAACACAATCACTGCCGATTTCGATTAAAAATGGTTCACTTCCAAAATTAGGGTATTGTATAAAAGATGTGTTTTCTCCAACCTTAACACCAAGATTGCGAACATATTCAAGTTGGCTAAGTTTGTGATGTTTTATTTTATAACTTAGTATTTTTATACCAAATAAGTAAATACCAACTTTCCCATTTTTATTTTGTTTATGAAACAATTTCATTTTTTTTCCTAACTATTATTTACTAACGAGTTTTTATTTTAATTTTAATGCCCAATATTTGAAATGTTTTATGCTTTTTATTGTGCGGAATGTGGTTGATGAAAATAAAATTTCCTTCATTGAAACGAGCGTTAGGTATACTAATATCCTCGATTTTAATGCCATTTTTCCACAATACATATGAACAAGATAATTGATCTCGTTTGGAATAGTTTAAAATAAATGACCACCATTCATTCATAATCTTTTTGATTAGAGGCTGATTATGTCTACGGTATATTACATTTGTTTCGTTTAAACCATAATGACGTGGCATATTATTATTCTGTAGAAATGTTTTTATTCGATTACAATTTCTTTGGGAATCTTTCTTACATTTAACTACTTCTTCACATTCTTCGTAAATATCGTCACGGCTAAAATGTAAAGGAATTAATAAATCAGAATATGTTTCTGTTATTTTATTGAAAATATAATTACTCAATATATTTCCATTAGCGTCAATCCATAGACTCTTTTCACAATCAGGAAATAGAATATGGGGGTGGGTTTTATGCCATCTGGCATTTTTAGTATTGTCTAATTTTTTAAAACGTGCTGATTGTATTTCCCACTTGCCATAAGTCTTTTGTTTTAGGAGTTTTTTGTTGTTGGTAAAGCAAATGTATTTCCAATTAGGATTAGTGTAATCATGCATTACTAAATTATCATAATTTCCCATTATGCAAGTGTAAAC
>CAKOLP010000178.1 GCA_934096025.1 uncultured Bacilli bacterium | reverse complement strand
ATTCTACGGATACAACACCTACATTATTAAAGAGTTATACAGAATATAATGAATTATTAAAGAAATATAAAGTAAATGATACAATATTACTTACAAATAATAGTTTTAATGAAAATGATTATATAGTAGATTTTATTGATTACAACAAAGATTTAGAGATTAAAGATATTAATGTAGAAATAACTGATGAGGGGTTAAATATAAACTATATTTTAAATAAAGAGATAAAGGAAAGTAAAGAGAAATTAATGTATTTTATACCTATAGAAAAAAACTTAATAAATGAAGTTAAAGTTACAGACAGACAATTTAGTGTTAAATAGTTTGTCTTTTTTTTTCTGAAAATGTTTGCTATAATTATTAAAGATAGGATGTGTATATAATGTTTGGAAAAATAGTTTACATAGGAGAAAGTGAAGCTCACGTTGAAAACCTCCAAAGGGAATCAGCAAGTGCTGATTTAATGAACGTTAATGTTATTTTTGAAGCTCCAAATCAAAGAATTCTCGGAGAAGTACAAGAGTTAGGCAAAGACATAATAAAAATACGTTTTCTCGGAGAATATGTTAATAATAGATATGTTAATGGGGTTTTAAGAAAGCCTTTGTTAAGTTCTAATATAAGAATGATTAATAAGGAAGAATTAATGGAATTAATCGGGGTTTATGATGAATCTACTTTTGTACTCGGAGAAAGCGCTATATATAAAGGCTTTATGATTCACCCTAATGTTAATGCTTTATTTTCAAACCATTTAGCTATATTTGGAAACTCAGGTTCTGGTAAATCATGTGGCGTTGCTAGAATAGTTCAAAATATTTTTACTAATAAGTATTCTGTACAATATAATGCTAATATATTTATCTTTGATGCATTCGGAGAATATAAAAATGCTTTTGGAAAAATAAATAATATAAATGATAATTATTGTTATAAATTTATAACTAGTAATCCTACAGATAAAGATGATAAGTACTTACAAATTCCCGTAAGTTTATTGACACTAGATGACTTTGCTTTATTATTGCAAGCTTCTAATCACTCACACTTACCAATAATTGAAAATACTATACAGTTAGCAAAGATTTTCTCAGTAGAAAGCGAAGAAACTGAAAACTATAAAAATCATTTAATTGCTAAAGCATTATTAGCAGTATTATTTAGTAATGAAACTATATCTAGTAAGAAAAATGAAATATTTACTATTATTGAAGTGTGTAATACTAAAGCGTTTAATTTTGATTCAGTAATTCCGGGACTTGGGTATACGCGTACTTTTAGTGAATGCTTTGAAATAGATTCCAATGGTAACTTCGGAGAGTCTGTTTTAATAACCAATTATATTTTAAGTAAGATAAATGATGATTTAGATAGTATTAAAGCACCAGAAAAAGCTAAATATTCATTGAAAGACTTTGCTAAAGCATTAGAGTTTACATTAATTAGCGAGGGATTTTTACATAATCAAAATCTTCATGATGATTCAGTAATTTTAAAAGTTAGATTAAATTCAATAATAAATAGTAAAGTAGGGACTTTTTTTACCGATGAATACTTACCTGTAGAAGAATTTATAGCATCTTTGATCCTAAGCAATGATAAGAAAGCTCAATTAATAAATATAAATTTGGAAGATATTGATGACATATATGCTAAAGTAATTGTAAAGATATTTTCTAGGTTATTATTTGATTATTCTAAAAGTAGTGCCAAAAGAGCCCAAATGCCTTTTCACTTATTCCTTGAAGAAGCCCATAGATATATTCAAAAAGATAATGATACATTCTTAATTGGATATAATATATTTGATCGGATTGCCAAAGAAGGACGTAAATATGGGGTTATTCTCGATATAATTAGTCAAAGACCAGTAGAAATATCCGATACAGTAATAGCTCAATGTAATAACTTTTTAATATTTAAAATGACACATCCATTAGATATTAAGTATATAGGGGAAATGTTGCCTAATATTTCTCAAGATATTTTGGATAAGCAAAAAGTATTGCAACCAGGTACTTGCGTTTGTTTCGGGGGCGCATTTAAAATTCCTATGATAGTAAAAATGGAATTACCTAATCCAATGCCTTTTAGTAG
>CAKOLP010000177.1 GCA_934096025.1 uncultured Bacilli bacterium | reverse complement strand
CACTAATAGTAATACTTAATTTATAAAAATTCATTAAAGATAAAACCACGACAACCCCAAGACCTAAAATAATACTCGTACTACCTAAGGCCCCAGTGCACCTACCAAAAAGCAAATCCAAAGAACTAAAAGCATATATATTAGCTTTCTCCGCTGGATTTAAAAAATCCCCAAAACAGACACCTAAAAGAAATAACAACAAAGCTAAATACGGAAAATTGTTATCTTTATATAAAAGCAGGCTTGCAAGCTCATACAAACTAACTAAGATTATATAGCCAATCCAATTAACATTAAATGAAACAAACAAAGGGATAATAAACAGACTTAAAAATACTAAATCAAATTTTACTTTCTTCTTAAAAATTAAAAGCAATAAAATATATATAACCAAATTTATAAGTAGTAAATATTCTAACTTAAAAATATTAAAAAAACTAATTAGGTCCTTTTGATATAACAACACTCCATTTTTATAAGTACCGTATACATAAAGAGGCAAAATTAATAAAATATACTTCATTACGTATTTTTCTAAACTTATTTTTCTTAACATACTACCTCTTTTCCATTTTTTCTTTTAACTCTATATTACATGGGCATATATAATTACATAAACCACAAGAAATACATTTTTCTTTATTTATTTTAGTAAGGGGATTAGCTCCGACCGGGCAAATTTGCATACACCTACCACAATTAATACATTTAGAAATTTTTTTAGGCCTTTTTTTCATAATATTAATAGCTTCAACTTCTTGAGTTACAATAAAATCTTTTGCATTAATTTTAAAACCTTTTAAAATACCATTAACATATATATCATATTTATTTTCTTTTATATCAATAAATTTATTTATAACGTCCATTAAACTAGTATTAATTTTCACACGTAAGACTTTACTTTCTTCTATGGCATCTCCAGAAATAGTAATTAATTTTGTCGTATCTAAATTATTTTTAAATAAATTTATTAATTGCATCAAATCATCTATATCCAAGTACAAAGTATTTTTGCCAATCTTAAGTTTTTCTAATAGAAATCTTTTTTCCTCCAGTAAATAAAGGTCATTAACAAGACTTAGTTTAATATTTGGATAACTTCCCAAAACATTTAAGCACTCATCAATAATCCAAGCTTCATTATTTTTTACGACCAATAAATTATTCGTACTATTAAAAAGTAAGCTAAGTTTAGTAATAAAGGCAAGTACTTCTTGAATATTTTCCCTTAACAAATAAATTTTATTGTAAACATAGGGATTATCATTTAAAGCACATATAACTATATTACTAAAGCTTTTACTACTTTTAAAAATATCATACAATTTTGCATCTTTTTCAACAAGTTTCAATAAATTTTCAATATTTAGAGTTTTTTTCCTAGAAAAAGCATATTTATTAAATTCCCGAAAATCATTAGCAATAACTAAAGTCTTAACAGTTTTATTTAAAACTTGACACATCTTTGTTCCATAAACATGCCCAGAGACTTGAGTAATTTCTTGGCCTTTTCCCACTATCTCTTTTTTAGAAACATAATCATTTTGTTTAACACTAATTCTTTTAACTGGAACATATATATAATCGGGATTCAAATAATAAGTTATCTCTTTATTAGGAACTATATTTTTATCTTTATCTATCTTAATTAGGACCATTAAAATCCCTACTTTCTAAAAATTTAATTAAATTCTTTGCGACATTCTCTGGAATAGTTTCTGTTAAATCTTCAAGAGTTGCTTCTTTCATTTTCTTTACACTTCCATATTTTTTAATTAATTCTTTTTTTCTTTTACTACCTATTCCCTCGACATTATCTAAGATACTAGCAATACTTCCTTTATCCCGAATACTTTTGTGATAAGTTATAGTATAACGATGAACTTCATCTTGTATTCTCGTTAAAAAATGAAATACATCACTACTTTTAGGAATATCTACAACTTCTAAAGTATTTCCGTCGACTAGTTCATTTGTTCTGTGGTGTTCATTTTTCCGTAAACCACAAACTTTAATAGGTAAATGTAAATCATTTAATATACTCATACAAGCATTAATCTGACTTACGCCCCCATCGCCCGCATCTTAATCATCACCTCACGACAGAAGCC
>CAKOLP010000176.1 GCA_934096025.1 uncultured Bacilli bacterium | reverse complement strand
TGCTATGGGATCTGCTATTCAAGGTGGAGTATTAACTGGAGAAGTAGATGACATTGTATTATTAGATGTTACACCATTGTCTTTAGGTATTGAAACGCTTGGTAATGTTATGACAGTATTAATTCCAAGAAATACAACAATTCCTACAAGTAAGTCTCAAGTATTCTCAACTGCTGTAGATAATCAACCTGCTGTTGATATCCATGTACTACAAGGAGAAAGACCAATGGCAAGTGATAATAAGACTTTAGGAAACTTCCAATTAACAAATTTACCTCCAGCAAAAAGAGGAGTGCCACAAATTGAAGTTAAATTTGATATAGATGCTAATGGTATTGTTAATGTAACAGCAAAAGATTTAGGTACAAATAAAGAACAATCAATTACTATTACATCTTCAACAAATTTATCTGATGAAGAAATCGATAAAATGATGAGAGAAGCTGAAGCTAATAAAGAAGCTGATGAATTACGTAAAAAGGAAGCAGAAGTAAGAAATGAAGCAGATAGTGCTGTATTCCAAACTGAAAAAGCTTTAGCTGACCTAGGAGATAAAGTTAGTGAAGATGATAAGAAAAAAGCTTCAGAAAAAATAGAAGATGTAAAAAAAGCCCTAGAGGGTACTGATGTTGATAGTATTAAGAGTGCTACTGAAGAATTGAATAAAGTTGCTATGGACTTAGCTCAAAAAGTATATGAACAAGTGGCAAAAGAAAATAATGCCAGTGATGCTAGTGGAAATGACACAGATCACGAAAAAGTTGAAGATGCAACTTATGAAGAAAAATAATAAAGTTTATAAAGAGAGCGTATTGTCTCTCTTTTTATGAGTCAGGAGAACTATGAAAAAGGAAAAATTAGAAAATATTCTTGAAAATATGTTATCTACTGGGGGAGATTTTGCAGAAGTTTTTTTAGAAGAAAAAACAACAAAGTCATACAATTACATTAATAGTAGCCTAGATTCTTATAATATAGGTTTTAAAAATGGTGTAGGACTAAGATTAGCTAAAGAAAATAGTGTATTTTATGGAGCTACGAATGATTTAAGTCCGAAAGGGATTAATAAAGTTATAGTAAGTCTTAAGAGCAATATAAAAGATAAAGCATTAATTACTAGCGTTAGATTAAAGAGGCTAAAAAAATACAAAAATAGTAATGAAACTCATTATACTAGTAATGATTTAAAAGAAAAATTTAATGAATTAGATAGCTTAATTAGAAGTAAAGATAAAAGAATAAATCAAGTAAATATTATATTACAAAATAGTATTCAGAGCGTAACAATTGCAAGAGAATCTGGTCTTTATGTAAGTGATGAACGGGTAAGAAGTCGTATTTATATAACTGCAGGATTTAAAGATGGAGATAAGGTTTGTGATATTACTTATTCTAAGGGTATGAGTATGAGTATAGATTTTCTAGATTTAATTGATTTTGATAGTGTATGTAAAGAATTGGTTAAAGATGGTTTAGATAAACTATATGCTAAACCTTGTATTGGGGGAGAAATGCCTGTTATTATTGAAAATGGTTTCGGTGGTGTAATATTCCATGAAGCTTGTGGTCATGCTATGGAAGCAACATCTGTAGCCCCTAAATTATCGGTATTAAGCTATGATTTAAATAATAAAATTGCTAGTAGTAAAGTAAGTATTGTAGATGATGGAACACTACCTTTAGAATGGGGAAGTACTAATATAGATGATGAGGGGTGTGAAACAAAGGTAAATACTCTTATTGAAGACGGGGTATTAAAAAGATTTTTAATAGATGAGCTAAATAATCGGAAAATGAATATGAATTTAACTGGAAGTGGAAGACGGGAAAGTTATCGTTTTGCCCCTACATCGAGAATGAATAATACTTATTTATTACCAGGTACTGATTCCTTAAAAGATATGCTTAAAGATATTAAATTAGGTTTATATGCCAAAACTATGGGAGGTGGCTGTGTAACTACAGAAACCGGAGACTTTAATTTCGCGTGTAATTTAGCATATATGATACGTGATGGCAAAATAGCTGAGTGTGTTAAAAGTGCTAGTTTAATTGGTAATTGTAAAGACATCTTAAAAAATGTGGAAGCTGTTGGGGATAATCTAGAATTAGGACAAGGT
>CAKOLP010000175.1 GCA_934096025.1 uncultured Bacilli bacterium | reverse complement strand
CAAAGTATTTACATTTGGAATATCTATTCCACTTTCAATTATTGTCGTACAAATTAAAATATCAAACTTATTTTCAATAAAGTCATTCATAACTTTATCTAACTTATTTTTATCCATTTGGCCATGAGCATAACTAATACTTGCCTCCGGTACTAAATTTTTAATATAAGAAACATAATTTAAAATGCTTTCAACCTTATTATATAAAATAAATACTTGCCCATTTCTTGCTAATTCTTTATAAATAGCATCTTTAATAATAAAATCATCTTCACTTACAACATAAGTTTGAACAGGATATCTATTAACCGGTGGTGTATCAATAATTGATAAGTCCCTAAGACCAGATAAAGACATCTTCAAAGTTCTCGGTATAGGTGTAGCACTTAAAGTTAAAACATTAACATCTTTTTTCATACTCTTTATTTTTTCTTTATGTGTTACTCCGAATCTTTGTTCCTCATCAACTACCAATAAACCTAAATTCTTACATAAAACCTTATCATTTAATAGTTTATGTGTTCCAAATAAAATATCTATTTTACCAGTTTTTAAATTATTTATTATCTCCGTGACTTGTTTAGCATTAGTATATCTATTTAATAAAGCTATTTCTACCGGCCAGTTTTTAAATCTCTCAAGCGCTACATTATATTGTTGTTTTGATAATATTGTCGTCGGGCATAAATACATTACTTGTTTATTATTTAAAACTGCTTTAAACATTGCTCGCATAGCTACTTCAGTCTTCCCAAAACCAACATCACCACATAGAAGCCTGTCCATTGGCACATCACTATTTAAATCATTACTTATATCATTTATACTTTTTTGTTGATCAAGAGTTAACTCATATTTAAATTCAGAACCAAAAACCAACTCCTCAGGATAATTTTTAAATGGTTCCTTTTTTATAGATAATCTACTTTGATATAATCTAATTAATTCCTGCGATATATCTTTTACTTTTTCACTAATATATTTCTTTGTTTTTTGCCAATTCAAACTTCCTAGACTATTAATCTTAACATCTTTACCGTCTTTATCATTATATTTATATATAGAAGTGATCTTTTCAACTGGAACATATATTTTATCATTACTAGCATAACTTATAGTTAAAAAGTCTTTCTTCATGCCCTTTACTGTTAATGTAGTTATCCCTTTATAAATTCCAATACCATGAGCTAAATGCACAACATAATCACCATTTTGTAATTGATTAAAGTCTTTAATTCTCTTACCAACATGAAAATTATTTTTATAATTTCCCCCGACTTTTTTAGTATTTTCAATATCATTACTACACACAACAACATATTTATCAAATATAAAACCACGAGCCATGCTCTTAATAATTATATTAGCACTAGGTAACAAGTCTTTTATCTTCTTTTTTTCATCTTCATTATTAACACAAAAATAAACTATTTTTCCATTTTCTAACCACTGATTATAATGCCTTGTTAACAAAAGAAAATCTTCATTATAGTTTTCTAACTCTTTTACAACAAAACTACTGGTGCCAAGTGTATTAATACTAACTTTATTTAATACTTTTATTTCATCTAAATCAAACATTAATTTATCTTCAATATTTTTCGACTGTTTATAAGTTACTATATCTTCATACAAGTTATTATACGCTGCATTTATCTGAGCTTCATCATAATAAACCACGATAGAATCATCACAATAATCATATAAAGAACTCTTACCATCAGTTTCCATTTCATCAATTGCTTTAACTCTTATCATATCAATATTTTCAAATGACATTTGTGAATTTTCATCAAAATATTTTACAGACTCGACTATATTCCCGTCAAACTCTATTCTTATCGGATGTCTTTCTTCAATCGGAAAAATATCCACGATAAAACCTCTTACTGCAATTTCTCCACTCGAAGTTACCATGGATTCTCTTTTATATCCCAGTTCTAAAAACTTATCTACTAAAACATCTCTTTTTATCTCTAAATCTTTGTTAATAAGTATTGAATTATCAACATTTTTACTAGGCAAAAACTTTAAAAAACCCATTAAATTCGTAACAACAATATTTTTACCAGTTTTAATCTTATCAAGTGTTTCTAATCTTTTATACTTAAGCTCCGGACTTTTAGCC
>CAKOLP010000174.1 GCA_934096025.1 uncultured Bacilli bacterium | reverse complement strand
AGAAGAGAAATTTAATAAATTAGATGGATTAGTAAATAATGCTGTTTACGATAAAATCTTTTCAATAGAAGAATTAACAGCAAAAGAATATAGAAAAGAATTGGATGTAAATGTTATTGCAAGATGGATGTGTATAAAGTATGCTATTCCACTACTAGAAAAATCTAATATGCCTAGAATTATAAATATAGCATCAAGATTAGGAACAAAACCAATGGAGGATTCTGTCGCTTACTGCACAAGTGAAGCAGCAACTATAATGCTTACACAATGTTGTGCATTAGAATTAACAAAAAAATATAATATAAAAACAAATACAGTAAGTCCATCAATGACATTGACACCATTTGCTAAAAAGAGTTATACAGAAGATGAAATAAAGCAAACAGCTATGAAAAATCCAAGTGGTAGATTAGGCGAAGTTGAAGATACAGTAAATGCAGTATTATTTTTATTAAGTGAAAAAGCAGATTATATAAATGGAGAAAATCTTAATGTTAATGGTGGTATATTGTTAGTATAAAGAAACAGAATAGGAGGAAAAGTAAATGGAAAACTATTTTATAATACACGGAAGTTTTGGAAGCCCATTTGGAAATTGGTTTAGTTGGTTACAAGATTTTATAACATCAGAGGGAAAACAGGTATATGTACCACAGTTTCCAATAGGAGTTGGTTATCAAAATTATGAAAATTGGAGTAAATTACTTAAATATTATTTAGATTTAGGACTAATCAATGAAAAGACAACAATAATAGCACATAGTATTGCACCAGTATTTATATCAAAATTTTTAACTGAAAATGAAGTAAAAGTTAAAAAATTAATATTTGTATGTGGTTTTAACAATTATTTAGGAATAAATGAAGAATATGATACAGTAAATAAAACAATGTATTTTGATAATTTAGAAGATGTAAAGAAATATGCAAATGAAATAATATGTTTTTATTCGGATAATGATCCATATGTAAATTATGAAGTAGAAAAGGAATTTGCAGATAAAATTGCAACAGAACAAATTATAATACCAAATGCAGGACACATAAATAGCGAGAGTGGATATGACATATTTGAAGACATAGTAAATTATATTTAATATAGAGATATGGAGAGATTTATGAGAAAAATAACAGTTGAAATGGCGTGTTCTATTAATGGACTAATTGCTACTGAAGATGGAAATGAAGATTTCTTATCTTATAGAGGTTGGGAGATAATGCTAGAATTTTTAAAAGAATATGATGTACTAATATGGGGCAGAAAAACTTGGAAAAATATATTGTCATGGGGAGATGACTATATAAATGGCTTAAAAAACATAAATATAATTATTTTAAGTGAAACAAGTAGCAAACAAAATGAATTTCCAAATGTTACATATTGCAATTCAATAGAGAATTGTTTAAAAGTATGCGAAAGTTTAAAATATGGAAAATTGTTTATTTCTGGTGGTGCAACTATAAATAATGCTGTTATGGAAAAAGGAATAGTAGATAATATTATTTTAAATTATAATCCGTTTGTATTAAATAAGGGAATACCGCTATTCAAAGGCAATTATTTTGAAAATAAATTAAAACTTGAAAAAATCGTAAAAGAAAAAGAAGATATAGTACAAGTTCATTATAGTGTTATAAACCAGAAATAAGAAAGTAATTAGAGCAAAGGAGAGTGAAATATGAGTGATATAGTAAAACAAGATGAAGTATTTGGAAATTACTACAATAGAATAAATACATTAATTTTAAAGACAAAGAAAAATGTTGTTAAAAATGTAAATTACGAGATGGTAGAGCTGTATTTTGAAATTGGTTCTACTATAAATGAACTAATTGAAAACTATAATTTAGAAGCATCTCAAAATGAAATAATTAAATCTTTTTCAGAAAAGTTAAGTAAAGAATTTGGAGAAGGATTTAGTGTACCAAATTTAAAGAAAATGAAGAAGTTTTATTTGACTTATAGAACTGGTTCCACAGCGTGGAACCAGTTGAGTTGGAGCCATAACCGTCTAATAATGAATATTGATGATGAAAATAAAAGAAATTTTTATTTAGAAGAAACAATAAAGTCAAATTGGAGTGTTAGACAATTAGAAAGACAAATAAATAGTTTTTATTATGAAAGGTTATTATCAACGAGTGAAGATAACA
>CAKOLP010000173.1 GCA_934096025.1 uncultured Bacilli bacterium | reverse complement strand
CAGTAATGGATGATGAAGGAAAGATTAGAGTTTTTTCCTAAGTATTGGAAGAAGAAACGAGAGTGACAAAGTATGAAGTGTATTTGTGTGTAGTCTTTTATTTAGGAATATAGAAATGGAAATAGAGAGCAAATTGAAGAAAAGTTTAACTTGTAAATAGGAAAGTAGCTTGATATAATATAATAGACAAGTAAATATTTGATGTGGCTTGTGAAACATATTAACTCAAACCGGTGTACATTGAGAGTACATCGCTAACCTGTAAAAATTAGAAGGAGGCAGTAGTATGGATTTTAGCGAATCGGAGGAAAGTGTAAGGGTACTTGGCAAGATTGAATTAAAGCTACTAGGAGGAGTGTTTGGAGAAATTCAAACAGATGAGATAATTATAACAAATGAGCGTATTAAACATATATTAGAACGGCACAAAGAAGACTGTGATTTATTTTTAAAATCTGTAGTATCAATAGTAATGCAACCTGATGTGGTTATTAAAGATTACAAGAATGTTGGAACGGTTTTTATGGTTAAAAGGATGTCTAATATGAATGTTAATGTGGTTGTGGGAGTAGCTTTGAGTACGGATAAGAAGGAACTGAAAAATTCGGTTATGACTTTTTACCGATTGAGAGATAAGAATTTAAAAAAGTTAATGAAAAAAAATGAAGTACTTTATATTAATGAATGAATTGTGCATATTAATCATAGAATAATAAGGCAGTGGTCAAAGAATTATTGAAGTAGAGATTGTGCTGCTACGCACCCTTTGGGTCAAAAGAAATGTGGGAAGGGGCACACCCACCAATAATTCTTTGGTTCTGTGTAATATGAAAACAAGAGTGGATGAGATATTCATCCACTCTTGTTTTGGGTAAAAATAATTGGAAATTTAAAATACACTTTAAACAAATAAAATATGCGAGGAGAAGTATTAATTTTCATGTTGAAATCGGTGCTTTTTCAACGTCATAGCTTTTGGCAATGTCTTTATCTGCATGGAGCTATAATAAAGGAGGCAACTTCACTTCCAACTAATCAAGACATATATTTTGCATGTCAGTATCGAAAAATATTTAGTATTGAAATAGAAAATTCTTTGCAGTAGGAATCTTCATTTTACTACTAACAAGTAGCAACAACTTGCTCAATTCTACTCTGATTTTCCACAAACTGTAATTTCAGGGCATATCATCATACCCCCTAAAAAACCTTGCAAAACAAGGCATTTCAGGGTAAAACAAGGAGAAACAAAACTATGATAAAAATACTTTTTATCTGCCACGGCAATATCCGTGAGATTGCTTGAAATACTTGTAAAATCAAGACATTATGAAAATGACAGGACGAATTTACCCCTGTTTTACCCCTAATAATTATAGGACTACCCGATATTACAATCCCTTAGCCAATGAGTCGAAGCGGCTGAGGGATTTTCTTATACGGAAATATTAAAATTAGTTGTTATTAACACTTGAATCCATCAAAATAATATTGAAAAAATCAATATTATTAGGTATACTTAATAAAGTAAAAAGGTATCAAGTAGGAAAATAATTCGATAACGAACTAGGGAATGTTGATTGATTTAAATATGAGCATTACATTGTGGAATTATAAAAGTAAGCCAAAATTATATTTATATAGTGTTTTTGTGAGAAATGGATGCATTTTATAAGATGTTTATGATTAATCGAGAATGTAAAAAGATTAAGTAGAGAATCTAGATTAAGGAGGAGCGATGAAAACTGCTATTGATTTTTATGAACGTGGAAAACTAAAAGAAGCAAATGCAGATGATTATAACAGATTGAGTTATTATCCTAGAAATCGCTTTATCTGTCCAGAGTGTGGGGAACCTGTTCATTTAACAGGAAGTAAATATTCTAATTTTTTTGGTCATTATAAAAAAACAGATATTTCAGCGGAGTGTGAAAGACGAGCTGATACAATTTCATCTAGTTCATTGTATCAAAGAATGGGGCTACCTTTGGATTTAAGATGTGAAGGTAAGGAAAACTTTAGATTGTACATTGGTTTTAGAAAAATGCCAGTGCCGTTAATGAAAATTGCAATGAAATCAAGAGCACTTGCTGTTTTAGATGGAAAAATAAAGTATTGTATTAGCGATGAGCGGTTTTCATCAAAGGAGACAACGTTGATTGGA
>CAKOLP010000172.1 GCA_934096025.1 uncultured Bacilli bacterium | reverse complement strand
ATATAGCCCCATATACATCCAATTGGCTTGTTCCACCGCAATACCAAAATTTATATTAAGTTGTTTTGTCCAATATTGCGGAATAGAAGCAAATCCATAATCACTTAAATACATTAATGCAACTTTTCCAATATAATCTTTAGTTGCTAATGACACTTCATTTTTATAAACATCGGACATGTTTTGTACAAAATTAATAGTTCCATCTAATTTCCAAGTGGACTCAGCAATTTTATTTGCCCAAGATATGTCAAAATTATTCAAAAAGTTTTGATTTAAATTAACTGTATTTAAAGAACTATTTTCCCATAAATATTTTTTTACTGTTGTCGAAACATTATTCCAATAATAAACCCCTATTTCTTCTTTAGTATTGTTTCCATAATTAGTCCCATAATCACTACTAAATTCATTATAAGAACTTTTATAACAGCCATCAGTGCCAAGTGATATTGATTTCGCATAATCATATTTAATTAATTTTACATTATCTCCAAATACACCAATTATTCTATATAAATTATCTGTTGGACATGATCCGTCTATTGAATCATATCCAAAACATACAAAATTATTGGTTGTATCACTAGAACCCGCATATCTGTATGAACCATCATTTGCACCATTAACAAGTAAATCATCATGCAAATACAAATTATTTTGACCTTGTGCTATAGTACATAAAGATTTAATATAATCAGAAAGCCTTACATTACTCATTTGATCAAAATAGACATAACATTTATCAGAGCTATCGCTATTCATTACTACTATTTTTTTATTGTCATCCCATGAAATAGTACTACCATTTTCACAATGTGACAATCTAGTATTTAATTTATATCCATCCGTAGGCCAAGAATCCCGAGTTACTTCTTCATAATTTCCCTCATTGTTTTCCAACATCATACTAAGCTTTTCATTTTTACCATTAATATTTACTTCAAACTGATTATCATCTCTATTATAAATAATTAATCCAATCATTAAAGCCAAAGCACTTAAAATAAATAATATTCTCTTCATAAAACGCACCTCTATCCTTACTCAGTTTCCGAGTATATAAATAATTATACACAAATAGTGAGTAAAAATCAATACAAATAAAATGCGTAAGCTACAATTAATTTGGGTGAGAATATGAATAGAATTAAAGAATTACGCGAAGACCACGATTTAAAACAAAAAGATATTGCTAAAATACTGAATGTTTCGCAACAACAATATGCAAGATATGAATTAAAAGAAAATGAAATGTCTTATAGTCAACTAATTAAATTGGCCGAATTTTATAATACATCTATTGATTATATATTATATGTAACTGATGAGAGAAAACCATATCCAAAATCAATTATAAAATAACTTACAAAAACCTACCACAAGCAAATCTTTATGGTAGGTTTTCATTTTGCAATAATAATCTTTACTAATTTAAAATTCCTTTAATATATTTATTAATCTAGTATTTTTATAAATACTTTCTCTACCAACTCTTTCATATTCGAGTAAACCAGCTTCCACTAACCCATTTAAATAAGTTGCTGCAGTTTGCCTTGTTACACAGCATCTTTCTTCAACATAATTTATTTTAGTATATACTTCAAAAAATAAGCAATCTAATAATTCCTTAGAATAAATCTTAGGTAATTTATCTTTAAACTCACTCTTGTAATTTTCCATTTCTTCTTGAATTTTTTTAATTAACTCTATTGTCTTTTTAGAAGTTATTTCAATACCCTTTAAAATATATATTAACCAATCTTCATAATTATTACTTTCTCTAAATTCTGTAAACAATCTATAATAAGTGCTTTTATTATTATTTATATAATTACTTAAATATAAAATAGGACTATCAAGTAAATTAGTTAAAACCAAATATAAGACATTTAATATTCTTCCAGTTCTTCCATTACCATCATAAAAGGGATGAATGCTTTCAAATTGATAATGTATTAAAGCCATTTTAATTAAAGGGTCTGCTTCATCTTCAAAATTATTTATATAATCCTCAAGATTCTTCAACAAATCTCTTATTTCACTTTCTGTTTGAGGTGGTGTATAAATAATTTTCCCTGTAACACTATTTATTAAAGCGGTCCCAGATGTTTTTCTTATTCCAGTTTTATTGGGTTCTAAAAGTGCTTGTAACTCCACTAAAACATTCGTAGAAATATAACCTTTTTCTTTTATTATTTCGTATCCATGCCATATAGCAC
>CAKOLP010000171.1 GCA_934096025.1 uncultured Bacilli bacterium | reverse complement strand
ACATTATCCAAATATAAAAAGAGAAAATGTATTTTTTATATGTTCTACATTATTAAAACCAGAAGTTATAATTGAATGTTGTAAATATTATAACATTGATATAAAACAAGTAGCATTTGTAGATGATAGAATTGATGTTTTAAGAAAAGCAGAAACTTTGGGGATAGATTCTTATCACCCTAGTTCTTTTACGGAATAATTTCTGTATTACAATTATTTAGAATCTGAGTTCGGAGGATATACATGAAGATAGGAATAGATATAGACAATGTAATATCAAATCTTAATGATACTTTATTAACTGAATATTTATTGCATGACAAAGAATTAAGAAATTCTGGTATTATAAATAAAAATGCTGATTATATTAGAAAAGGAATGTTTGATTGGAATGAAGATGAAGAAACCAATTTTTACAAAAATAATATAGAAAGAATAGCAAAAAAATTAGGTGTTATTGAAGGTGCTAAAGAATACATAGATAAACTTCATGATGATGGTCATATTATTTGTATTATCACAGGAAGAGATAATGGAGAATATACAGAGCCATATAATATGACAAAAAGTTGGCTGGAAGATAATAATATTTATTATGATGACTTGATTTTAACAAATACCTATGATATACGAGCTAAAACTAAGCAATGTTTAGAGCATAATATTGATATTATGATTGATGATTCTGTTCGTATATGTAGTGATTGTATTGAAAATGGCATAACAACAATTTTAATGGATACACCTTATAACAAATATTCTAATATACAAAGAGTTAAAAATTGGAAAGAATTTTATAGATATGTCTCAAATTATAAAAAAGATAAAATTAATTTAATATTAGATACCGATACATACAATGAATGTGATGATCAATTTGCATTATCATATTTAATAAAATCAAAAGACTTATTTAATATTGAAGCAATTACAGTTGCTCCATATTCTCATACGAAAATAGATGTAAAAGTAAAATATGGACAAGAGTTAAGTTATAATGAAATTTTAAAGATATGTAATTGGTTAAACTTTAATACAGATAATAAGGTATTTAAAGGTTCAATGGATTACATTCAAAATGGTTATGATGAAAAAAATGATGCTGTAAATAAAATTATAGAAATTGCTTTAAAAAATAATAAAACTTATATATTAGGGATTGGAGCTATTACTAATATTGCTTTAGCAATAAAAAAAGAACCAAAAATAGTAAACAAAATAGAAGTTATTTGGTTAGGTGGAAATAAACTTGGCTACAAAGATAACCTTGAATATAATTTTAGACAAGATGTTGAAGCAGTTAAAATAATATTTGAATCAAAAGTGAAGTTAACTATACTTCCTTGCAAAAATATTGTTTCAGAATTAAAAATTGATATTAATACTTTAAAAAAATATTTAGAAAACAAATCTAAATTATGTAATTATTTAATTGAAAGATTTTATAATGATGGATATCATGGTGTGCAAGAATCAAGAGTAATATGGGATATATCTGTAATAGCTTATATGATAAATAAAAATTGGTTTGAAACGGAACAAATAAGTTGTCCTAATATAAGAGAGGATACTTCTTATGAAATAACGGATAACAAACATAATATTACTTTTGTTACTAAATTAGATAGAAATAAAATATATGAAGATTTATTTAATAAATTAGGAGAATAAAGATGAAATTAACAAGAAAAAAGCGAAAACATTGTTAGAAAAAAAAAACAGATGATAGTTTAATAGAACACTGTATATCTGTAGGTAACAGTGCTGGTAGATTTCAAATGGTATTGTGAAAAAATAGCATAAGTAGTAAAATATAGTTGTATAATTTATTTTACAAAAGAAAGCGAGGTGAGAACATGGAAGAAAAGAATGTTACAAGGATAAGTTTATCAACATTTTTCCTAATATTAGCAATAATTGCAATAATAGTTATGGGAGTATTTATATATAAGCTTAATAATGAAAAAACAGCGGAAATCCAAAAATCTACTGAGCTTCAAGCTCAAGTAAATAGTCTAAATGGAACTGTTGGTGAATTACAAGGAAAGATAAATACAATTTCTGATACTGTTTCTAGTAAAGATAATGCAAATACTAATACTATGGATAACACTATAAATAATGAAACAGAAAATCAAACAACAACATCATCGATAAATAAAAGATTATACAAGTTATATAGCAATCAAAGATATATTCTTTTAATGGATGATAATGCATATGATACTGAT
>CAKOLP010000170.1 GCA_934096025.1 uncultured Bacilli bacterium | reverse complement strand
TACCGCAAGGCAAAATCAAATTATTATTTGTTATCGGCAACCCAACTTCTCCAGAATCTACTTGACCACCGTATTTTTTCTCTAACTTAAGTTTTAAAATATTATAAAGTACTTGACTAGACAAACCTGTAGTGTAGGCATTAACTAGGAAAAATAAAGGTTTATCACTTAATATTAACATACACCTATCAATTAAATAATCCAAATTTTTTTCAAGTTTCCAAACTTCTCCGCTCGGTCCTCGCCCATAACTTGGTGGATCCATAACTATAGCATCATATTTATTTCCCCGTCTTATTTCTCTTTCTACAAATTTTAAACAATCATCAACTAAAAACTTAATATAATTATCTTGACAACCACTCAAAACAGCATTTTCTTTAGCCCACGTAACCATACCTTTCGAAGAATCCACATGAACTACTAAACTTGCACCAGCTTTACTACACGCAACAGTTGCACCACCAGTATAAGCAAACAAATTAAGTACTTTTATTTCTCTTTTTGCATCTTTAATTTTTTTCATCATAAAATCCCAATTTGTTGCTTGCTCTGGAAACAACCCAGTATGTTTAAAACTCATCGGACATACTTTAAACTTTAAATCTTTATAAGAAACAGTCCAATACTCTGGTAATTTTTTATTATATTCCCAGTGTCCTCCGCCATCATTAGCTCTTATATAATAAGCATTTACATTTTCCCAAGACTTACTACTTAATCTAGGCCACATAGCTTGCGGTTCCGGTCTTCTTAAAAAAACACTTCCCCATCTTTCTAATTTTTCTCCATCACCTGCATCAATGCATTCATAATCTCGCCATTCATCACTTAATCTCATAAAATAACCTCGTTTATATTTTACTAAAATAACCATTAATTATCAATACAAGGATAAAATAACTCTAAATGTTTTATCCCCTCTTGTTATAGCATCAGTAATTCCAAAATCAAATATTCCTGAATAAGACCCCCCTCGAAAAGAACCTCCTCTTTTAACCCAAGGATACGAAGTCGTAGCAAAATAAGCATTATTTCCATTCCATGTCTTATAAGCTATTTTATTAGATATTACTTCTCCCATCATGTCTCCCACTATACTTCTACTATAATCATATCTATCACCTGCAGGATAAAAAGTATAATATCTTTTACTCTCTGGCAAAGCTCCATAATATCCTCCTAAATTATCTTTAATAGGATAATCACTTACTATTCCCATTACACATTCCCAAGAACCGCCAGCTAAATCATATATACCATAAATTGTCCCAGTCGAAGAAGCCCCAGTTCCATAATAAGGGTAATCATAAGTATAAGGACACCGATAAGTTCCACCATTAATAGCAGTCCCAGCTGAACACCCCGTTACTACTTTATCCCAATTACTATTCCCCATAGCAGTATTCAAAAAAATTAGTTTTTCTAACCCTTTATAATCAGGATTTCCCTTTTTACCATATTGTGAATAAGATAAAGCCGCCAAAGCCCCATATTCCATATTTGTAATAATTCTAGAATCAACATTTAATCCATAACTTGCCTTTATTCCTGTTGCATATTTCCACATTTGTGCCATATTCATACTTACAAGAGTTGGTTTACTTGCCAATATCTTTATAATACCATCTTCAAGCGTAGGCTCAAATTTAGCTATCCAAAACCCATTTAATTCTTTTACTTCATTTCCTAAATCAACACTAAAAGCCGGATGTGTATAAAAAAGTCCGTTTTTTATTTGTGTTTTCTTTTCTGTATCACTATTTACAAAATTAACTTCTATTAATCGTTCATCAACAGGTTTAAATTCCACATTAAATAATTTATACTCAAACCTAGGTATCCACACAAAAAATCCCAGAATATCTTCTTTCTTTATAGCGGTATCAAAATCACTTTTTTCATAATATTCTTTTTTCTCATCTTTAACTACAACAGCATTAGCCCAATTAAACTCTTTATATGAATACCATTTTTCATGAACATTAGCTTTTCGCCAAGTACCATTATAATAAACCGGAATCATATTATCATAAAGCTCCGGCACAGCACCATTAAGTTCAGTTTCTTGATACAAAGAATATTTTTTTGGCACACCTTTTAATAAAACTTTTTTAACTTCAAGCTCTTGTACTTCACCGGTAACTTGTTCATTTCTATCATTTTTATAAAAGACTACAACGCTAAAGATTCCCACCAGCAAAATAAAAACAGCTAAAAATACCTTAACACTAACATTTTTTAACACTTACTTTACTCCTATACTACTA
>CAKOLP010000169.1 GCA_934096025.1 uncultured Bacilli bacterium | reverse complement strand
TCACTAACTAATATTAAAAACACTAACAACAATGCCTTTTTTACTAAAACACTTAAAATTTCTTTATTATTATTTTTATTTACTATTGTATCAATTAACTCTTTAATTATCTTAAATAATGTAACGCTAAATATTAATAACAACAATATAAATATACCTTTACTAATTAAAACGTATATAATTCCATACAACAAACCTTTTAATCCAAAAATATTTGTTAAAGAACATATTGTAAAACCTATACTAAAACCATTATAAAAAACAAAAAATATAACTAAAGGTAGTCCCACAACAAATAAAGATAATAGAAAAACCGTTGCTAAAGATACTAAATGAATTAAAATACTATTTATATTATGATAACTTTGTAAATAATCATTAATATTTAAAAACAGTATTTCTTTATATGCTTCATCTTGCATGATTAAAAATATTACCCCGAGTGCTATTCCAATAACTAATATTATACTCATTACAACATACATTTTTTTATTTATGCTTGTCCACATATTATCACCACTAAAGTATATTGCAAATATAAATAAAATATGTTAAATTAGAAAAAGAAAAAGGAAATGTGGTGAATATGAATAAAAAAGTTCAAAAAATTGCTGCTTGGATTATGGTAATAGTTATGGTAGCAAGTGTTATAGCAGGTTTACTTGCATATATTTTATAAAAGCAAAAAGCACTCAAGCGGTGCTTTTTAAATGTATAAATATAATAAAAGATTTAAAAACTTATCATAAAACATAAAAACAATTAATAAGGCTCCGGCTAAAAAGGGACCATAAGGAAACTGGTGATTCTTTTCTAAATATACTTCCCCCAAGGCATAAGGTAAAGCTAAAAATGTCGATAAAACAATAGCAAGTAATCCTAATTTAAAATTTAAAATAAAACCCATTACAAAAGATAATTTAATATCTCCACCCCCCAAGGCATCTTTTTTAAATAAAGCTTTACCCAAAATCGAAGTTAAAATCATTATTAGAAAAAGACTAATCCCTGCTAGAAAACTTGAAAATAATTCTTTAGGAAAATACACCCTCTTTAAAATAATAAATGTAATAAATGTAATTACCAAAGGCGAATCTAAAATAATCATATATTTAAAGTCACTTACAAAAATAACAACTAATAAAGATAAAATCACTAAACTGCCATATAGATAATACCCCTCTTTAAAATATAGGTAGATACCCAAGAATGCAAGCCCGGTAAGAAGTTCTACCACCAAACATTCCCAAGGTATTTTCTTTTGACAATTTTGACATCGACCTTTTTGGATTATAAAAGAAAAGATTGGTACTAAATTATACCATTTTAGAGTTTTATGACAACTATCACACTGGCTTCTAGAAAATACTATATCTTTTCCCTCAGGTAAACGTGTGCCAACAACTAACAAAAATGAACCAATTATAGTACCAAACACAAACATTAATACAGCCATACTTCCCCCTAACTTTGTTGAATTTGAGCATACATATCAAACATCGGAACAATTACGGCAATTATAATACCCCCAACCACTACAGCTAATAAAGATATCATAATAGGTTCAATAAATGACTTTAAATTATTAATAATATTTTTATGTAATAATTGATAATATTCACTTACCTTTTGCATCATTTCCGCTAAGTCCCCAGTTGACTCCCCTGTTACTATCATATAATAAGCAACATCTGGTACTGCCCAATGATCTTTAAATGCTTCACTAATCTTTTCCCCTTTTACGATATTATTTATAGTCTTATATAATATAGCTCTATATATTTCATTATTAGTAATTCGACTTAATATATCCATACTATCTGTTATAAAGACATTATTTCGTAATAAAGAGGCAAATGTTTTAGAAAATATTGTTAATTCATTATATATGATAATATCCTTAATAATAGGTACGTGCATTAGAAACATTTGAATCGTAGTTTTAAACGCTTTTACAGTCTTATATAAAACAATTATTATAATTAAAACAAAGACAACTAAACCTATCAGTGTTAAAAAATTAGTCTTAAAAAACGAACTTAAATCAACAATAAACTTAGTAATACCTTTTATTTCTGTTCCATTAGCTTCATAAATATCAATAAATTGTGGTACTACATACATCAAAATAAATATTATAACTCCGATAGAGAAAATACTTATTATTGCAGGATATGTCATAGCACTTACCATTTGTTTATGTGTCTCATTAGTTTCCGTGTAATACTGAGCCATATCATCAAGTGTCTCTATCAGTGTTCCACTAGCTTCTGCAG
>CAKOLP010000168.1 GCA_934096025.1 uncultured Bacilli bacterium | reverse complement strand
AATTACCTTTTCCAAAACAAAAAAAAGAAAAGAAAAAGGCTGTATGAAATTACTTTATTTCATTACAGCCCCTTTTTCTGTGTTTTTAAAGTTTAGTTTGGCAATATCATTTAGAATGGCTTTGCCTTTATTTTTCACGAGATTACTTGCAAATTTGTCAGCCGCTTCTCCGGCACCTTTAGGTATTTCTTCACCTAATTGTTCACTCATCTTTTGCATTTCTAGTAAAAAAACATATCTACTTATAACGGAGGCACAAGCAACACTTAGGAATTTGGATTCGGCTTTGGTTACAAATGTTATGTCAGTTACCTTGTTTGGAACATCACTTAAGTAATTATAGTAGTTTTTAGGTGGAGTAAATTGGTCTACGATTATTTTATCGTATGAAAAGCCTTTATTTTTTAAATTAAATAAAACTTTGTTATGTAAAATAGCTTTAATTTTATTCATGTTTACTTTATCATGATCTAGGGCATTATATTTTTGGTTGGTTAAGATAAAAGTTGTATAAGGAATTTTTTCCATTACTTTTGGAGCTACTTTTTTTATGTAGTCATCAGTCATTTTTTTAGAGTCATCAATTTTTAATTCAGTTAAAAAGTTTTGCATATCTTTTGCTACATATGTGGCTGTAACAACAATAGGACCAAAGTAATCACCAGTTCCAACTTCATCTGAGCCAATAGTACTAAATTGATTAAAGCTAATTTCGATAGAACTTTCCTTTTTTTCTTTGCCAGTTTTAATATCTATATCACGATTATTTAGCTTTTTTTCCATTTCAATCCATATATTGGCATCAATATCTGCACAGGTACCTTGAAACATTACTTTTTTACTTTCATATAAAGTTATGATTGTATCAGCTTCTTGGGCTTGAAAGATTGCATAAGGAGGAGTTTTTTCTCGTCTTAAGTCTTCATAATACTTAATCATTTTTTCTTTTACATTATCACTAACTTTAAATACTATTGTCATTTTTCTACCTCTTTCTTTTTTAATTTTAACATAAGTTAGGTAAAATTGCTAATTTGATTTTACAAAACGTTAATAATTACTTTCTTTTTGGCCATATTTATAATATAATTAATTTAAGGTGATTAATGTGGATATAATAAGTGCATCAGTTATTTTGCTGATATTACTTGGTGGGGTTTTAGGTTTAAAAAAAGGTGCTATAAAAACTGGGGTTGAGTTGGTAGGCACAATATGTGTTTTGATTATTGCTTATGCATTAAAGGATAGTGTCGCAGACTTTTTAATGGAACATTTACCATTCTTTAATTTTGGAGGGATTTTCGAGGGAATTACTTCTATAAATATTTTGATGTATGAAATGATATCATTTATTGTTATTTTTGTTCTATTATATTGCGTGTTAAATATATTGTTGACATTATCAGGTGCAATTGAAAAGATTTTGAAATTTACGATAATTTTAGCTATTCCTTCAAAGATTATTGGCTTTATCTTAGGTTTAATGGAGGGAATAATATTTACATATATGCTATTATTCATTCTTCTTCATTTACCTCAGACAGAAAATATGATTATGAAAAGTGAAGTAGCTTTAGTAGTTTTAGAAAGAACACCATTTATAGGTTCAGTTGCACTTAGAACGACTTTGGCTTTGGAACAAATTAATGATACAGTTAAAGATTTAGATAAGAATGCTAATCGAGAAGAAGCAAACTTTAATGTAATACATACTTTAATTTATTACAAGATTGTATCTCAAGAAGAAGTAGAAAAGCTTATTGAAACTGGGAAACTTAATGCTGGTGTAGACATAGTATTTTAAAGGAGATATTTTATGGTAAAACATTTAGAAGAAAAAAGTGATTTTGAAGAATTAATAAAGGGTAAAATTTTAGTAGATTTTTATGCAGATTGGTGTGGGCCTTGTCAAAGACAAGCACAAGTTTTAGAAGACTTAGAAAATATTGATGTTTTAAAAGTAAATGTAGATATTTTCGGGGATATTGCTAGGGCTTATGGCATAATGAGTATTCCTACCTTGATTTTATTTGAAGATTCTAAAGAAGTACGTAAAGAAATTGGGTTAAGATCTTTAGAAGAAATAAAAGATATGTTGAAATAAAAAGTCGGACTTAGTCTAAAACGCTAAGTCCGGCATTTTTATATGCACGAGTTAAGGGACCAACTCCGAGTTTGGTTCCACCGAAATATCTTACTACAACTATTAATTTATTATGGGCATTTTTAAATTCTAGGAGGTTATAAAGGGGAAGCCCTGCTGTGTTAGAGGGTTCCTTATCATCACTTTTTCCAGCAGTGTTTTG
>CAKOLP010000167.1 GCA_934096025.1 uncultured Bacilli bacterium | reverse complement strand
AGCCCATGCACTATTTCCTACCCATCCAATTTTTATTTTTCTATTGTCAAAATTTAAAAATCTTTCTAATCTTTGAGGAAAAAATTTATCTAAGTCAACACCATCTGTAATAACACATTTTGGATAATATTTAATATCAAGTTTGTTGTAAATCTTTTTTAAAATATTTGAAGAAACATAATACTTATTACAATTAGAAAATATTTGTTCAGTGATATTTATTTCATCATCTAAAAACAAGTGATCATAAACCGCTGTAGTTATTATTTTATTCATGTATTTTTGTTTAAACTCGCTTAAAGTAAAACCAAGGTGTTCAACGTACCACTTAAACCCTGAATCAAATTCTCCTATAATATTTCCTCGCCAAAAGAAATGGATTAAATCACAGTCGTCTGCAGCAATATATACTTTTGCTAGATTATTATCTAGGCTAACGATAGGTATGATTTTGAAATCATATTGGTCAGATAAATTTTTAGAAATGTTTTTTGCAATATTGGCAAATGCCCAATTATCAGCATCTACTACTAAAGCTATTTTTTTCTTTTCTTTCATACTACTTACCTCTTCTTAATAATCTTCCTTTTATCTTTCTAAATTTTTCCAGATATCTGTACCCTTTTGATGTAGTTATTGAGTTTAGCTGCTGGTACAACTCATCTATCTGTCGCTGTTTTTCATTAACTATTTTTAAGTAATTATTTATTGCCACTTCTAATTCTTTATTTGCTGTTTCATCACGCAACATGTATTTATTTATTTGCCTATTTAATTCATATTCCATTTTTTGATTATCTTTACCTATTTTACTAATAGTTTGCTCTTTTTCTTCATTTGCTTTATCTATTGCTTGTTCTTTTTCACTATTTATTTTGTCTATAACCATTCTATTTTCTCTATTTATATTATCTATCCAATTCATATATTCTTGCTTACTTAAATTTAATTTTTTTTCGAAAGACACTCTCAAAAGATTAACAATATATTTTTTTTGCTCGACAAAATACTTTTTGTATAGTTCAACATTTTGTTGATTTTCTAAATAATCCTTACATCCTTTATCTATAAATTCACTAACAAGTAATTCAAGTTTTTCTCTTATTTCTAAATAATTTGTTGGATTTGCCTTAGGATTTTTAATTAAGTCATCAAATTTTCCAGATATAAAACTTTCTTTTGACGTATGGTTGACCAATTCTAGAAATACACCAATTCTATTAACTTTATCTATATTATTGCTGTCATGTATCATTATTACAGGTGTTTCTAGTGCTAATGAAGGAAGTGCACAATGCAATCTTGTTGTCACCACCAATGATGCTCCTTGGTATATTTTCAATGTTTCTTCAACATTATGCATACGTTCTGTATATGAAAGCTTTGAATTTACACTATCATCTAATTTGTGAGTAATTATTCTAATTTCTTTATTTGTAAGCTTTCTTAAATGTGATAATTCCTCATCGCCTAAATCAACAGCACAAATGTAATTTCCCTTTTCTACATTAGGAAATTTTTTTATAGTTAATGTTAAGCAACCAGACCAATAATTTTTAATATTATTATCTGTTAAATATTTTCTAACAACTTCATCGCGACACCCTATAGGTTCATATTTTTTTAGATAATCTAGAAAGTATCCGCTTAAATATTCAGGACATTCATTATATAAATGATCAGTAAAGTGGATTGAAATAAATAGTGGATTAATAAATGGTGATGGTGGCATTGAAGTTATATCATGCATATACCATCCATTCATTATAACGTTCACCATTTCACCATTCTGTGACGTAAACTCATTCAAGCATTCTCTTTCAATATAATAATCGATTTGTGGCAAATATTGTATAGCAGCATAACTCTGAATATCATCACCTAAATTTTGAGTTTTATCAAAGACAACTAATCCATATTTTCTATTTTTCATTCTTTATCCCCCAAACATTGGTTAAAAATTTTATTCTTTCTTTCATTTTCTTTTCATGTTTTTTTGTTAATTTAAATTCATTATTTACATATTGATGGATTTTATTTATTTCATCTATATGTTTTTTACGATTCATAGTTGAGCTAACATTATTACCATGAACTCTATAATAATTGTATACTTTATTACTATACGCTATATTGCCATTTTTAATAACATTAATATAAAATAACCAATCCCCTGCTTGTTTATAATTACCAGATTCCTTTAAATATTTGCTATAATCGCCATTTTTTATTAGACATGATGATACATTTGCAATTGTACAATTTAAATAAGAATAATTTTTTATCTCATCTATACCACTATTAATG
>CAKOLP010000166.1 GCA_934096025.1 uncultured Bacilli bacterium | reverse complement strand
CAAAAAAATGAAAATGCTTTACATTTAAATACACTTTTACTAAGCTCGATAGAAAATCCTAGTATAGATAATGATTGTTTCATAGAATTATTTAGCTATTATTCTAATATATCCCAAGGAGAAGTAAGTGAATTATTTAATTTACTGCAATCTTTAGCCAAAGATGAAATCAATATAATTTATGATTTTTTAGAATATATTTCCAAGTTTGTCAAAGACTTAGGAGTATATTGTGAATTTGAAAAATTTCTTACGGAGGTAAAATATATACAAGAACGAAATTATTTAGAGGAAAAAATTAGGTCTACTTTTCCAGTTTTCAAAGTTGATAAAAATAACATCATAAGTTTTGATGATAGTGATAACTTTTATATATTTTCTATAATGCAACTATCTACTAAAACTTGGATTGAGATAACATACGATGATTTTCTCTCAATACTTGAATCACTAGAGTGGCAAGCTTTTACTAATAAGGCTTTATTATATTTTACTCCTTGCTGTTTAAAATATATTTTTTCTAATCTATCTAAATTTCATTTATATGGTTACGTTGTTGAATTTTTATATATTGCCCTAAGAAACCAAAGTACGATATTTAACACTACTCAAATCAAATTAATTATTGATTTTTTAAAATTAATCCAAAATTTTAACCAGGAAATTAGTGTTGAAACACAAAAAAAAATAACAAGTACTATTCAACTTTATTTATAATTTCCCAGCCGTAAAGGGGCGGTAGACGTCGGTCGGCCTGTGAATCCGATACATAGTTTGAAATTTATGGAGTATACTTTTATGTTCAAATTAAAATTATTGCCCGAGGATTTTTTTAATATATGTATTAAGCGTAAAGTAGAAATTAAAAAGTTAGATAAACTTCCTAAGCTGGATAATAACTATTTGTTATTTATTGCTAAGTATCAGGAAGTAGAAATAATACCTGATATTTCTCTTTTTAATTATGAAGAGGCTTTAAATGAAAATAGATACCTAGAGTGTAATTATCCCGAAATATCAAGGTGTTTTTGGAGTATTGGACAAGCAGGACAGGGAGATGGATGGTTTTTAAATAAAATAGATAATACCATTTTTCATTATAATCATGATGCTGGAGAGTATACCCGATCTGGATTTACAAATTTAGGGATAGATTTCTCACAATTTATCCAGTTGGCTTTGTTATACAGAGATTTAGAGCACCTATTAGATGAAGGAGAGACACTTACGGATAATATAAAAGCTGAGTTTATATATTCAGTAAATAGTATAAGTAATAATTTGTTTAATGTTTATCCATTTAAGTATTTTTAATTGGAATATTCAATAAACTTATTAAGAAAGTCGTAGCCCGCACAAAGCCTTCAGTCCTGATGTAGAGTGTAGAGAGAGATAGCATCAATCATGGTTTCAAATATAGGGATTTAAGAAACAAAATGTTGCAAATAGTTATTGATAAGCTGGAAGCTTTAAAATTAGATTATTCTCGTTTTGAGGTAGAAAAGAATTATTTTAATAATGAGTTGATTCCTATTACTTTAATATGTTCTTTCCCCAATAAGGTTGGAGAGCTTACCATTTGGAATGATTTAAGTAGGGTGAAGGAGTGGATTGATTATGAGACAGAAAAGATAATTTGTTTAGAAAGAAAGGAATTTGATACTTTAGAAAATCTAATAAATGATTTATATCTATTTATTGAGGAATGCTGTTAAACGAACTAGATCTGCCACTTCACTCAAATTGGCAAGTAAGTTAACATAGAAATCGTCTAAAAACCGACTTTTAGACAACCTTTGTTGTACCGTATTCAACTGCCGCCAGACTTACGACAAAGCCGGCAACTTGATCCAAAGCGCCGACCAAGTCAGCATCCCGCGCGAGATGACCGATATCAACGGCAATCTGTTGTGGTACGGCGAATACACCGCTTGGGGTCGTCTGAAAAAGGACGAGCGGGTTTATAAGGATGCACATCAACCGTTCCGACTGCAAAACCAGTACTTTGATGAAGAGACCGGCTTGCATTACAACCTGATGCGCTATTACGAGCCTGAGGTGGGGCGGTTTGTGAATCAGGATCCATTATGCTACTTACACTAGAACACATCCTGTTACAGGAAAAGTTTATTGAGGAAGAACTTCTGGTATAAGAGATCCTAATTATTTAGTACACAGAAGAGGGTTACAACAAAAACATTTAAATGCGGAAGGGTTCTCACCGCCCGTGTTGGATAAATATTCCACTAGTCCACAAGCTATTTGTGGCAGGGAGCAATAGTTGATTGATTTTCATGGAGGTGCGCAAAGTGTTGGAG
>CAKOLP010000165.1 GCA_934096025.1 uncultured Bacilli bacterium | reverse complement strand
GGTGATATGCCATGTAATCCGTCTATCGGGGGAACTGCTAAAGGCATCATAGTAAGGGAAATCGATGCTCTAGGTGGATTAATGGGGAAAGTAGCAGATAAAACTCATTTACAAATTAAAATGTTAAATAGTTCTAAGGGCCCAGCTGTAAGAAGCTTAAGAGCTCAAGCAGATAAAGTTACATATCCAAAAAAAATGCAAGATATTCTTTTGAGTTTTCCTAATCTAACGGTTAAAGAAAGTCTAGTAGAGGACTTAATAATCGAAGATAACACAGTTAAAGGAGTAATTACGGAAAATAATGAACAAATACAAGCTTTTCGAGTTATTCTTACAACAGGAACCTACCTATGTGGTAATATTTTAGTTGGTAGTAAAAATACCCCCGGCGGACCTCATGGTGAACGAAGAAGTAATTATTTATCTCAAAAGCTAAAAAGCTATGGCCTAAAAATCATAAGATTAAAAACTGGGACTCCACAAAGAATAAAGAAAGACAGTATAGACTTTTCTAAACTTCAAGAAGAAAAAGGTGACAATACTTACTGGACATTTAGTAACGATGATGAACCTTGTTACGATATTAATAATCAAAAATCATGTTACTTATTATATACGAATGAATTAACTCATAAAATTATTAACGAAAATCTTGAAAAATCAGCTATGTACGGTGGTTATGCAACAGGCGTGGGCCCAAGATATTGTCCCTCAATCGAAGATAAAATAGTTCGTTTTAAAGATAAAGAAAGGCACCAGCTTTTCTTAGAACCTGAAAGTATATATTATGATGAGTGGTATCTTCAAGGTTTTTCTACAAGTATGCCAGAAGATATTCAAGAGCTTATGGTACACAGTTTAAAAGGTTTAGAAAATGCAGTAATCTCAAAGTATGCTTATGCTATTGAATATGATGCAATCGACCCATTACAAATAAAACCTAGTTTAGAAAACAAAGTTATCAAAAACTTATTTACTGCTGGCCAAATAAATGGAACAAGTGGCTATGAAGAAGCTGGTGGTCAAGGTATAATTGCTGGTATAAATGCAGTTTTATCTCTTGATAATAAAGAACCGCTTATACTAAAAAGAAGTGATGCTTACATTGGGGTTTTAATTGATGATTTAGTAACAAAAGGAACTATTGAACCTTACCGTATGCTAACAAGCAGAGCAGAGTTTAGACTTCTACTTAGAAGTGATAATGCTGATTTACGCTTAAGACATTACGCTAAAGCGATAGGCACTATAAACGATTCTCAATACGAAAGACTTCTAGAAAAAGAAAAAAATATAGAGCAATTAACTGAGTATTTACAACAAGAAAAACTAAAAATAACTGAAGAAGTATCGAAAATATTTGTTGAAAATAAAAAGAGTGTGCCAACAAATAACATGAGTTTCTATGACCTTTTAAAAAGACCGGAAATAAGCCTAGAATTTCTTGAAAACTTCTTAAAAATCCCTTTTAGGAAAGAAGTAAAAGAACAAGTAGAAATAAACATAAAATATGACGGTTATATTAAAAAAGCCTATAAAGAAGTAGAAAAACTAAATAAATTAGAAAGTAAACAAATACCTGATGATATAAATTATGCAAATATCAAAAACCTAGCAAGTGAAGCAAGACAAAAGCTTGATTTAATACGCCCTAAAACAATAGCTCAAGCAACTCGTATAAGTGGCGTAAATCCCGTAGACATCTCTGTTTTATCAGTGTATTTAAAAAAGGAATATAGTAAACATGACTAATGAAGAATTTATAACTAAACTGCAAGAATTAAACTTAAGTTTTAATAACGAAATGTTATCCCAACTAGAGCAGTACGCTGACTTTTTAATGGAATATAATAAACATACAAATCTAACTGCAATTAAAGATAAGAAAGATATATATTGCAAACATTTCTATGATTCTTTAACCCTTGTTAAAGCAACCAACTTAAACGAAGCACAAAATTTAATGGATTTTGGCACCGGAGCAGGCTTTCCTGGAGTAGTATTAAAAATATTTTTCCCTGGTTTAGAAGTAACTTTAGTGGATAGTAACAATAAAAAAACTAACTTTTTAAATGAACTTACAAAAAAATTAGGATTAGCGAAAGTCCATATTATAAATGATCGTGTTGAAAACTTATGGTCAAAGTACTTAAATAGTTATGATATAGTTACTGCAAGAGCAGTTAGTAACATGACAGTTTTAACCGAACTTGCTATGCCTTTAGTAAAAAAAGGTGGCTACTTTATAGCTTTAAAAGGAAGTAATAAAGAAGAAATAACTGAATCTTTATATGCGATAACAAAAATGGGGGGAAAACTCGAAGAC
>CAKOLP010000164.1 GCA_934096025.1 uncultured Bacilli bacterium | reverse complement strand
AAATGTAAAACTCGAGAGCTTTTACAAGATGTATATTCTAAATTTTATAAAGACAGTGAAGATTCTGATATAGAATCATGTTCTAAATACCCTGTTCAAATCTTTAATACTTCATCCTATAAGCTTGATACTATAAAGATAGTTAAATGTATGACAGCAGCACCTCAGTTATTTACAGAAGGCACTTTAATTCATGCAATGAATCATATAGATACCTATACTAAAGATGCTACTGTAAGTGAATTAGAAAAACTTAAAGATATTAAAGGTATTGGCACACCTTCTACTAGATCTACTATTATTGACGAACTACTCCAAGCAGAGTTGATTTATAAAGAAGGTAACTATCTACGAATTACTAATAAAGGTAGTAATTTAGTAATGGCTTTGCCAGATTGTATAAAATCCCCTATTTTTACAGCAAATATTGAATTACAACTTTCCGACATAGAATTAAATAATCTAGATCCACTTCTAGTAATTAATGATACTAAATCATTAATTACAGATATTATCAATAATCCTGACTCTATAACGCAAGCTATAGAAGCTTTAATGGATCGTACCTATGGATGCCCTATTTGTCATACAGGATACTTACATAAAAAACATTCAACTAAAACTAATCATGATTTTTATGCTTGTTCTAATAATGAATGTAAATTTTTATGTCATATAAAAACAGATGGGTCACCTGATGTAACACCTTGTCCTGAATGTAATAAAGGTGTATTAATTACCAAAAAAGGTAAATTTGGTAATTTCATTGGCTGTACTAATTTTCCTTCTTGCAAATATGTAGTAAATCCAAATAAAGCTAAAACAAGCAGCAATACCTTTAAAAAAGAACCTTGTCCAGTTTGTCATACTGGATTTATGGTTAAAAAGAAGGGTCCATATGGTGAATTTATAGGATGTACTAATTATCCAACTTGCAAACATATAAAAAAGGCTGAAAAATAATATATTTTAAAATAAATTATTTTAATGCTAAATAATTTATTTTAACTTGCATTAATGTTTTTTCATGGTATAATACATTTACTATTAATAAGAAGAGAGGATGATATACATGGGAAGAGTAACTACAACAAAAAAAGAAATTACACTAAACGAAATTAAAGAAATTACTACTCCTTTATTTAAAAAATATGGTTTTAAATCGGCCTATTTATTTGGTTACTATGCTGATAATACTGAAATTATATATATTGATATGGAATTTATGGTTGAAGATTCTGAAGTTACTGAAGAACTAGATATGTTAGATTGGTATGATATGATTGATGATTTTGAAAGTCATCTTCAGATTCCATGCCAAATTACAGATATGGATATTTTAGACTCAGATCATAACTACATAAAATATAAATTCAATCAAAAATCTATTCTAATTTATGAAGATAAATAGAGTGTATTATGGCAAAACAACAAACAAAATTATCGATAGAACAAGATGAGTTGATAGAAGCATTAGAAGAGTGTGATATATTATCAACTCATATTAAGGCTTTCAAACAGGTAGAACAAATTGATCCTATGTATCTAAAAGGGTATAAGGAGTTATTGCGATCAATTGGTGAAAGAATTAATGTTATTACTAAAAGCAATGACACGCAATTAAGCCAGTTGCGAAATCAACCTGATCTAAATAATATGATAAGACTAAGAAATAAGATTGCTCATAATGATAATAAAACACTTACAGATAAACGTATTTTTAAAATTATTCAAAAAAGGCTGCCAAAAGTAGAACAGGAATTAAAGTCTACATTACTACAAAAATTCAAGATTGATTTTGATAAAGATTTAAAATCACCTGTACCAGCTGATGAAAAAACAATTGCTAGTGAACTCAAGACAGCGATTCAAAAAGGTACTTCATTGGAAGATGTAATAAAAAAATATAAGCCTCAATTAGGTCAACAGTTAACAAAAGAAATCGCTGATTCTATAAAGCAAAAAAAAATAGGACTTAATCAAGCAGCTAATTTACTTCGTAAGCCTCGTGATTTGCAAGCAGTGAAATCACAATTAACTAGCTTTATTAAAAGTGTAGGAAAAACTATGGGAAGATAAATTCTATTTCAAACAAATATTATTTAGATTAATATAACAGCAGCTACTATAAACTATGAGTAGCTGCTTTCTTTAATTTAAATATTTTGTATTGAAATAATTTTTATTAATGTAAAAAAATGTAATTTAAATTATTTAAAACCAATATAATAATAGTGTCTTTTTTAAATGTTAAGGGATATTTTCCGACCTAAAGGACACCTTTTTTTAGCTATTAAATTTGTGATGCTGAATATCAAAGAAGCTAGTAT
>CAKOLP010000163.1 GCA_934096025.1 uncultured Bacilli bacterium | reverse complement strand
ACTTAACACCGTCTGAAGTAGAACACTACATCTAAAAATTGGAATTTGCGTATAATATGAATATATGATACAATTATGTACATACTTCAAATAAGGAGAATTAAAAAATAAATGATTGAATATATACAGAATAAGAAAAGAATAATACTATTAGTGTTATCGATTCTAATTACATTAACAATATCCCTGTTGGGTTTAAGAAAATATGAATTAAAAAATGAAAAGATTATTAAGTCTTTACATGAATCAAGTATTTCTATTTATGATACAAAAGCTGAAAAAGTAGTAACGGAAGAAGAAATAGTAGAAAATTTCTTTAATGAAAATTATTTAAAGTTTGTCTTTTTAGCTAATACTTTCCAAATAGATAAAGACTTATTCATTGCTCTTTTAAAAGGCGAATATAAAGAATTAGATTTATTGAATCAAACAAATTTAGAAGAAGTATTAATAAACTATTTATTTAATTTAGAAAATACAGATAAAAATCTATTTAGTAAAAATATAACACCTTGCAAAGATAGCAAGGAATATATAGTTTCTTTAATTAAGTATTATACGAATATTTATCCTGCGGTTGATTTTAATATAGCTGCCTCAATTGCTCAAGTAGAATCAGCTTATTCATCTACATATATGTTATCAGTTAATAATATTTTTGGGGGTATGTCAGCAAGAGGATTAATCAAATATAAAAACATAGAATATGGAGTATTAAAGTATATCAAAATGCTAAATGATGGATATTTTCAAAAAGGACTTAATACAATAGAAACAATAGGAATAGTATATAATCCAACTTTTACAGAAAATGGTATTAAAATTGCTAAGCCAAGTTGGGTAAGCCATGTTTATGGATATTTAAATAATTACAATGAATATCAATATGTTGATATAAATACATTAAATTCATTGAAAACTATTGAGTAAAAAAATAAATTTTGTTATAATTAAGATACCTAAAGTTAAGGTCTATGTCCAATAAAACCGACTGGATAGATAATACGGGAATCTAATTGAGTTATGGTGTAGAAGACTTATCCATTAAGTGAATAAGAATCCTAAAATAATTCATGTGATGCCCACCTCGCGTGAGCGGGTTTTATCAAACAAGGCTTTCTTTAGGTTTTTATTTGGGAGTAATTATGTATAATAGATTAGAAAGATTAATAGGAATAGATAATTTAAAAAAATTAATGGATAAAAAAGTATTAATTGTAGGTTTAGGAGGAGTGGGTGGAACTGCTTTTGAGGCATTAGTTCGAAGCGGTATCATAAACTTTATTATAGTAGATAAAGATAGGTTTGATATAAGTAATTTAAATAGACAAATACTAGCCCTAGAAAAGGATATAGGGGAATATAAAGTTCTGGTTGCTAGCAAAAGAGCTAAAAATATAAATAAAAATATTAATATAGAAGCTATTCAAGAAGATATCAACAATATTAATTTAAATGAATATAAAAGCGTGGATTATATTATCGATGCTTGTGATGATATACCTGCTAAAATACGATTAATAAAATTTGCCAATGAAAATAATATAAAAATAATATCTGCCTTAGGTATGGGAAAAAGACTAGAAGCTTTTAAAGTAGAATTGACAACTCTTGATAAAACAAAGGATTGTCCTTTAGCTAAAAAACTTAGATATGAATTAAGAAAAGAAAATATTTCTTTAAAAATACCAGTTGTTTTCAGTAGTGAGACTCCTGTTACAAAAGATAATATTGTGGCTTCATGCATGTTTGTGCCCTCTACAGCAGGTTTATATTTAGCAAATTATGTATTTTTAGATATTATAAATAACAGATAGTATTGTAATATAGAGTTTTTAGTGATAATATATAAATAAAAAAGGAGATATTATGCAAAAAAATAGTACAGAAGATAATACGAAAGATATGTGTCCAAAAGATCCATATATGTTTAATACAGAAACACTTTTAAATGAGTATACAAAACAGAGAAATTTACAAATTAATTTTCCTGGTTCTGTGTTAATAGAAAAACTAGCTACACCGACCTTAACAATTGCATATTTAACATTTCTTAATAGTGTTTTATTAGGTACGCAATTGTATTTCGATAAAATTGAAATAAATGGTTTTTTAAGTTTATTTGAATTATATAGTAAAAATATACCTTATTCACTTATGATAGCCTTTTTATCATTATGCACTTATAATGGACTGCGAGGATATGATGATTATCGTGAAAGCGAAAAAATAAAAAAATACTTAGAACTGACTCAAAGAACAGATATAGGATATGATGTAGCTAAATTTTTGGAAGAAAATGAAGAACTAAATATTTATAATGTTAATGAGTTTAGTTTAGGGGAAATTTCTCGTATTTATAAGGCACTTTTAAATGCTGAGGAAAATACTTTAAAATTA
>CAKOLP010000162.1 GCA_934096025.1 uncultured Bacilli bacterium | reverse complement strand
ACTTTATGGGCCACCGGGTCTTGGGAAAACGACACTCGCTCATATAATTGCTAATGAACTAGGGAGTAATATTCATATTTCCACGGGGCCATCGATTGAAAAAAGTGGGGATTTGGCAGCAATATTGTCCTCTTTAGAGGCCGGAGATGTCCTATTTATTGATGAAATACATAGAATGCCAGCTTTTGTAGAAGAAGTACTTTATTCGGCAATGGAAGATTTTCAAATAAATATAGTAATTGGTTCTGAGGGAAAAAGTAGAAGTGTAAATATAGATTTGCCCCCATTTACTTTAGTAGGAGCTACTACGAAAGCAGGAGATTTATCTAATCCCTTAAGAGATAGATTTGGAATAATTAATAAATTGGAGTATTACACTGAAGAAGAATTAAAAGGAATAGTTAAAAGAACAAGTAAAGTTTTAAATATGGAAATAGAAGATGCGGCAGCTTTGGAGATAGCTAATAGAAGCAGGAAAACCCCACGGATAGCTAATAGGTTATTTAAAAGAGTTAGTGATTTTGCATTAGTTTCTAAAATGGATACAATTGATTTAGATATTACTGTAGAGGCATTAGATAGATTAAATATTGATAAGTATGGGCTAGACCGGGTAGATATTGAGTATTTAGAAGCTTTAGTAAATAAATTTAATGGTGGACCAGTAGGACTAGAAACTATTTCTTCAGCAATAGGAGAAGAAACATCGACGATTGAGGAAGTGGTTGAACCCTTTTTATTGCAAGAGGGCTTTATAAAAAGAACGCGAAGTGGACGAGTCGCTATTGAAAAAACGTATAAGCATTTGGGTGTAAGTTATAATAAGAATTTATTTGAAGAAGGAGGATTTTTATGATTTTAGATGGAAAAAAGTATCGCAATGAATTATTAGAGATTTACAAAAAAGAGATTTTGGATAATGACTTAAAAATTAAATTAGTTATTATCCATGTCGGGGAAGATGAAGCAAGTAATATTTACATAAAAAACAAGGAAAATGCTTGTAAAAAAGTAGGGATTGAAGTTTTAAAATATGTTTATGAAGATATTAGTGAAGAAGAATTAATTACTTTAATTGATAAATTAAATGCTGATGAGACAGTAACAGGGATTATTTTGCAAAGCCCAATACCAAAGCATCTAGATTTTGATAAAATAAGTGAGCGGATTCTAGCTTCCAAAGATGTGGACGGATTTACAAAAGAAAATGTGTATAATCTATATTTAAATAGAAAGAGTATTTTGCCGTGTACCGTAAAGGGAATAATTAAATTAGTTGAACATTATAATATTAGTTTTGATAAGAAAAATGTAACTATTGTGGGCCGGGGAAATATAGTTGGTAAACCTCTAGCTTTAGCGCTTATGAATAGGAATGCTACGGTAACTTTATGTCATTCTCACACTAAAGATTTAAAAGAACATTTAAAAAATGCGGATATTGTAATTGGGGCTACTGGAGTACCAAACATTATTAAGGCAGATATGTTAAAAAAAGATGTTATTTTAATAGATGTTGGAGTTACAAGGGTTGATGGCAAGATTGTGGGTGATGTAGATTTTGAAAATTGTCAAAAAATCTGCAAATACATAACACCTAATCCAGGTGGAGTAGGCCCAATGACTGTGGCAATGATAATAGATAATTTAATAGAAATGTATAAAAATAATAATTTGATTTAGTAAGAAGTGTCCACTTTGGTTTAGGAGGTAGAAAAATGTCAAAATGGGATAAAGATTATATAAAGTTATGTAAGACAATTTTAAATGAGGGAGTAGAAGTAGAAAATAGAACAGGAATAAATACAATAAAGATTCCTAGTTATCATTTAGTATTTAATTTGCAAGATGAGTTTCCATGTCTTACAACAAAACAATTATTTTTTAGACAAGCAATTTTAGAAATATTATGGATATACCAAGTTCAATCCAATGATGTAAGGTGGCTGCAAGAACGCAATGTTCATATTTGGGACGAATGGGAAATAAAAGAAGACGGTAAATGGTATGCAAAGCAAAATGTTATAGAAAATGGAAAACTTGTAAAAAAGGATATTGTTAAAGATTTTGGAAAAAAATATGCTCATACTATAGGTACTGCCTATGGATATATAGTTAATAAATATAAATTAATAGATAAATTGATTAATACTTTAAAAGAAAATTCGACTGATAGAAGACTGGTTTTATCTTTATGGCAAGATGAGTTTTTGGATACAGCGGTTTTACCTAGTTGTGTTTGGTCAACTGAATGGGATGTAACAGATGGTTATTTAAATATTTGGGTTCATCAAAGAAGTTGTGATGTTCCTTTAGGATTACCATTTAATGTTACCCAATATGCCGTTTTATTATCATTGATAGCTCAAGTAACTAACTTAAAACCCGGTACGATAAACTTTAGCATTAAAGATGCTCATATTTATGTAAATCAAGTGGACGGTATTAAAGAACAAATTAAAAGATTTGATGA
>CAKOLP010000161.1 GCA_934096025.1 uncultured Bacilli bacterium | reverse complement strand
TAAGGCGGCATCCTTAGCCCTGTTTTTATTTTACATTCCCGCCCATGCTGCCCAATGCCCGCACCATAAGGACGATCACTCAAATTACTTTTTTATTATAACAAATAGAACTTATTATAGCAATTGTTTTTATATTATAATAATGTAAAATAATGTAAAAAGAATTGTTTTGATAATGATATTTATATTTTCATTAGCGTTTCTAGTGTAGTTGCTACGCTTTTTTTCTGGTCACCCACCCTGCATTCTAGGGATTAAATCACCTCCTTCTCCATTATACCTACGCTACGCTTTGGTTTGTTTATGGAAAAGGAGGTGATTTAATATGAGTAATTTATCCATCAACCTTTTACTCTTAATAGTATTACTATACTTATTGAGTAAATAAAGTATCAGTGAGCTGTTAGCCAAAAACTTTCAGCTCATTTTTCTTTTTCCGTTAGTAGCTCACTTTTAATAGATTAGAGGGCCCACCCAGCAGAAAAAAAGCTCCGCACAAAATTGTGCGGAGCAGCCATCAGGTGATTTAGATGACCTTATCCATCAACCAATATTAGTATATCAAGTTATAATAGTTTTTTCAATATTAAATACATTAAAATAATGTAAAATAATTTTATTTAGATTGTTTTAGTGCGTTTGATATAATTTTTTATATACAAAAAGATTCGCACGAAATTGTGAGAAGCAGCCATCAGGTGATTTAGATGACTTATTATTCAATCTGTAAATAGTATAATAAAGAGAGTGTTATATTTTAATATAAAAGCCACCAAAATAAACTATTATAATTTATTTTGGTGGCTTTTTAATTTAATTAGTTATCATCTAAAAATGATGGTAATTTATGTGGTGTTTCTATGCCAGCTTCAATCATTGCTTTTTCTCTATTAGCCTGATTTTCTGCTGTTTCTGGATTGTTAAATATCATGACAGAACCTTGTGTATCTTTAGTTTGTTCTATTTTAGATATTTCATGTAATAGTTCACCTGTAGTACCAGACATAGAAGTATTATTTTTTATGATTTGCATATCGTAGGAAGCTTTATCGTTTAAGTTCTCTTTAATAAGACCTGTATTAGCACCATTTGTAGTGATTTTATTTAGATCTAAAGATTTTTGTAAACGTTTATTTGATTCTTCCATATAATGTGTAGCACGATCAAATACAGCTTCATTTGTCTTTTTTACTAAGGCATTATTGGTTACCCATTTTTCTACAAGTTCATTTTTAGACATCCACTCAATATTAGTTGTAAGCTCTAGAATCTTTTTCTTTTGATTTGATTCTGCAAAGATACCTTGCTTATATTTATTGTTAATTGCAGATGTAATATTTCCACTAAAATCTTTCCAAAAACCTTTAACATCTGTTATATCATTAGCAGCAGCTTTCATTTCATTATATACACCTCTAAGGTCATATAATTCTTTGATTTGTTCAATTTCTTGTTGAAAGAGTCTACCTGCTTTAGGGTTAGACACTTTACCACCATGAAACTTTGCCAAGCCTATAATAGGAAGTGTTATAGCAAGTGAAATACTTACTCCTATTAAGATTTTTCTGTTAATCATAATAGATTACCTTAATAATAAATTGTTTGTCTTATTAAAATAGAGTTTGGTAGGCCACTATATGAATGTTGATATTTAGGTAAATTAGCATCCATTAGATTACTGAATAGTGTATCCATAGTATACTTAGTGTCTTCTGGATTTGGGACTGTTTTATCTTTATAATTATAATTTACGTCATTTAATAAGATATCACCATTATCTGGGTTGAATTTACCTACAATTACACCTAATTCATTTTTTAATTCATAATTCTTTTTATTTAAATAATATAAATTTACCACATAGTAATCTTTATTTAAATCATCATTATGACGCTTTACAATAAAATTTAGTTTTACAGCTGGTTCATTTGAGAAATAAGTATCTTTATCTAATATAGTAATATAATATGATTTTAATTGACCGTCTTTAAGAACTTCTTTTGCATTTGTATATTGCCCTTGAATATCTTCTACTGATTTAGTGCCACATCCACTAATACAGCATATCAATAGTATTGTTGCTAGCAATAATAATATTTTTTTCATGATAATCTCCTATCCAGCTAAGGCTGCATTCATATGTTTTGTCATTTTTGGTAATAAATAAGCCATTAGTAAGACATTAACTGTGGTGTAAATTAATTCAGATAAACCAAAATCACTTTCTGCTGTTGTTGTAATTGTTGTATATACAAAATTACATATCATACCAATAACAATCAGATGTAATATTTGTAATCCAAAGGATTTGTACATCATGACTGTTGGCTGTCGAGTAATTGAAAAAGCGGCAAATGGAATTCCTAACAAACAACAAAATGATGTTAAATAGAAATATACAATAGTCCATGAAACGTAGCACATAATAAATAATGTACTTAAGATTAGAATGATAAAGAAAAAATGTATCATGCTAT
>CAKOLP010000160.1 GCA_934096025.1 uncultured Bacilli bacterium | reverse complement strand
CTATATAACAGGATATTGTTATACACAATTAACTGATGTTCAACAAGAGATAAATGGTTTGGTTGATGAGAATAGAAAAGAAAAATTTAGTGATGAAATTATTTATAAAATAAAAAGCATAAATAAAGGGGAAAAACAAATATAACATTTACGAAGATTATAACTTTATTATACATACTATTGAAAGTATTGCAAAAATAAGATATAATATTATTTGTAAAAGAGAAAGGATGATATTATGAAGGACGCAGATTATGTAAAAGAAATAACGAATATAGATGAAAATTTTGCCCAATGGTACACAGATATTGTAATAAAAGCAGAACTAGCAGATTATACAGATACAAAGGGATGTATTGCAATAAAACCATATGGTTATTCAATCTGGGAAAACATTCAAAACTATACAGATAAAAAATTCAAAGAAACAGGAGTAGAAAATGTATATTTTCCAGTATTGATACCAGAAAGCTTATTACAAAAAGAAAAAGACCATGTAGAAGGATTTGCACCAGAAGTTGCTTGGGTTACAGAAGCTGGTGGAGAAAAATTAGATGAAAGATTATGTGTAAGACCAACATCTGAAACTATAATATCTACAATGTATTCAAAATGGCTTTCATCATGGAGAGATTTACCATTTGTATATAATCAATGGTGTAATGTATTGAGATGGGAAAAAGAAACAAGACCATTTTTGAGATCAAGAGAATTTTTATGGCAAGAAGGACATACTATACATGAAACAGCCAAAGAAGCAGAAGAAAGAACTATGCAAATGTTAGATATTTATGCTGATGTTACAGAAAATTTATTAGCAATACCAGTAATAAAAGGAATTAAAACAGAAAGTGAAAAATTTGCAGGAGCAGTTTCTACTTATACAATAGAATCTATGATGCACGACGGAAGAGCTTTACAATCTGGAACTTCACATTATTTTGGACAAAATTTTACTAAACCATTTGATATAAAATTTCAAAATAGAGATGGAAAAGAAGAATATGCTTATCAAACATCTTGGGGAATTAGTACTAGATTAATAGGAGCATTAATTATGGCACATGGAGATAATAGAGGACTTAAATTACCACCAAAAGTAGCACCAGTTCAAGTTGTTATAGTTCCAATTGCACAACACAAAGAAGGGGTATTAGATAAGGCATATGAATTAAAGAACAATTTGTCAGACAAATTTAGAATAAAAATAGATGACAGAGATAAATATTCACCTGGTTATAAATTCAATTATTGGGAAATGAAAGGTGTTCCAATAAGATTAGAAATTGGACCAAGAGATATTGAAAATGAAGAATGTGTTTTAGTAAGAAGAGATACAGCAGAAAAAGTAACAGTTAAACTAAATAATTTAAAAGATGAAATAGAAAAAATGCTTGAAGAAATACATACTAATATGTTTGAAGAATGTAAACATAGATTAGAAGAAAAAACATCAATTGCTTTAAATTTAGACGAATTTAAGAATACAATGGAAACAAATCAAGGTTTTATAAAAGCAATGTGGTGTGGAGATGAAGCTTGTGAAGATAAAATAAGAGAATTAACAGGAGCTAAATCTAGATGTATGCCATTTAAACAAGAAAAAATATCAGACAAATGTGTATGTTGTGGAAAAGAAGCAGATAAAATGGTTATTTGGGGAAAACAATATTAATAATTATAAATTTATTTAAATTAAACCTAAATAGTTCTAAATGTTGATATATAAATATTTTGTAGTCAAAGACCCAATGGTAGACCCCAGATATGTTTTTGACCTAAAAATATTTATATATCAACATTTAGATTTTTTGTATTGTTTAACATTTACGTCATTTTCTATTCTTCTATTATTTTATCTATAGATTGTTCTCTCATCTCTTTTATAATTTTGCAACTATTATCAAGTTTTTCTTGTTCCTCATCTGTTAGTTCAAGATTTAATAATTCTCTTACACCTTTACCATTAATTATTGCTGGAACTCCAATATATATGTCATCTTGCCCATATTGTCCATCTTTTAAATAAGTAGAAACTGTTAAAATTGAATTATCATTATCTAATACTGATTTTACAATTTTACTTAAAGCCATACCAATTCCATAATATGTTGCTTTCTTTTTATTTATAATTTCATATGCAGCATTTAAAACATCTTGATGTATTTTTTCCAAATCTTTCATAGGATGTTCTCCATCCTTCATAACATCTTTTATTCTTTTGCATCCTACATATGCGTGATTCCAAGGGACAAATGATGAATCTCCATGTTCTCCCATAATATATGCGTGTATGTTTTTACTAGATACTTTTAAATAACCTGACATTATATAACGTAACCTTGCTGTATCTAAAACTGTTCCTGAACCAAATACTTGATTTTTAGGAAGTCCTGATACTTTTGCTACTACATATGTCATTAAATCTACTGGATTGCTTGCTACTATTATAATTCCATTAAAACCACTTGCCATAATAT
>CAKOLP010000159.1 GCA_934096025.1 uncultured Bacilli bacterium | reverse complement strand
GCATGTTCTAACTTAAATTCTAATTCTTGAATTTTAGCTTCAATGATTGCTTGTTCATTTCTAGCAGCATCATAATCAGCATTTTCTGATAAATCTCCTAAAGCTCTAGCTTCTTTTAAAGCCTTAATTATTTCAGGTCTACGAACATTTTTAAGTTCATTAAGTTCATTTTCAGCTTCTAAAAATCCCTCCGCAGTCATTATAAAAGTATTTTCTTTTTTCATTATTTATCTTCTCCTTTTTTTACTTTTACAGTTCATAATCATACTATAAAAAGTTATTCTTGTCAAACACTTTTATTCTCATCATAGATAATTTTTCCAATTTTTCATCTATTTTCATTTTCACAATACTTTTTGGATGACGAGCTACTTCTATTAATTCATCATCTTCATTATACATTGTATTGATTATATAATTAAATGTTTCTTTATTCGGACTAAAAAATTGTACTTCATCGCCTACTTTAAAGTAATTTCTAACCTCTATAGTAGCCATATGGGTTTTTTCATCATATTCTAATACCAAGCCTAAAAAGTCTTGATTAGATATTTCAACTCGACCATTAAAATATTGTTCAGATACCCCAGGTAATTTATCAAAAAACTGTGGTGTTGAATCTCTATTTGCACACCTATTTAATACATTCAAATAATATGTTTCTTCATTTTTACTCAACGTATTATTTAATGCTTTATCAATCATTCTACGATAACATAACAAAACTGTAGCAACATAATATATAGAACGCATTCTTCCCTCGATTTTAAAAGAATCAATACCCATATCTATTTCTTCTTTAATAAAAGGTATCATATTTAAATCTTTAGGTGTAATCGTTAAATCTGGCATTTTATCTACAGAAAAAGGCCACCTACATACTTGAGCACACCCGCCACGATTAGAATCTCTAAGGGTCATATAATTTGATAACACACATTTTCCACTAAAAGAGGTGCACATAGCTCCGTGAATAAAAGTTTCTACTTCAATATTTGTATTTTTTATTCTTTTTATACATTCTCTATCTGCTTCTCTTGCTGGTACTACTCGGTTAACTCCTAGGTTTTTCCAAAATAAAACACTTCTACTATTTAATGTACTAGCTTGCGTAGATAATGATATATGCAAATTTAAACATAATTCTTTAATTCGCCTGATTACTACTATATCACTAACAATAACACCATCAATATTAATACTTTCTAAAAATTTTAAGTATTCATCTAAACCCTCTAGGTTTTCTTCATGAAATACAATATTAACTGTTACATATACTTTTTTCCCTAATTTATGAGCATATAAAACAGCTTCTTCTAATTCTTCATTAGTAAAATTTTTAGCATTAGCCCTTAAACTAAATTTTTTTCCTCCACAATAAATGGCATCTGCCCCATACATAAACGCAATTTTCAATCTTTCAAAATCTCCAGCTGGAGCAAGTAACTCAGGCATTATCATCACCTACTTTATATATCAATTTCTTATCTAAAAATATTTTACTACATGGTATACCAAGAGTACTATCATTAACTACTAAATCTATTATTTTATCTTTCTCTAAAAGGATTGGATTATACCAATAAAATAATACATTATCTAGTTTTAATAATTCCAAAGCACAATAATAAAGATAAGCATAAAACTTTGTTCCTAAATCTTCGCTTAGAGCTACAAACTTTTTATCCTCAATACTTGGATATAAAGCACCTTTATTCGGTAACTTATGATAATCATAATAATTATTAATTAAACATCTTCTTGAATACATTAATCCTTTTAAACTAAAGACACTTAAAACTACTGGCTTACATGATAAATCAACTATTTTTACTATTTCGTCATAACTTAAATCACTAGAAACTACTACACTATCAACATATTGTAAATAGTAATTTATTGACTCATGATTACAAGCTATGTGATCTAATAATAAAATCTTAGTGATATTCATATCTTTAACGACTTCTAAAACCCCTAAATCATCAAAGACTATTCCTTTTATATGGGAAGCTTTTAAAACGACTTCTAATTTATCTAAATCCTCATCAGTTAAAATTCTATTTATCAAACAATACTCATCTATTTCTTCAATATTAAAATACTCTAAAAACCCAATACAAAAAAATTTAAGAGGATATAGCAAAGTTACATTTTCCTGTTTTAACTTTTCTATTACCTCTTTATTCGTTACTGTTACAAGCTTATTCACTTTTTAAAACGCTTACAGAAAGTCCATCACCAACATCATAAAATTTTGTGTCAAATTCTGTATTTTCCTTTAAATATTCAATATATTTTTCTATTTTTTGTACTAAGCTTTTTAAATTCCCTTTATCAAGTTTATTTGAAGATCCAACATATCCATGGAACTTAATATTATCTGTTATAATTACCCCATTAGGATTTAAGAAGTGTTTATATTTTTCAAAAAAGTTCGTATATTGCCCTTTTGCAGCATCTATAAATATCCTATCATATTTCAAATCTTC
>CAKOLP010000158.1 GCA_934096025.1 uncultured Bacilli bacterium | reverse complement strand
AGTAATGAAACAGGTGTAAAATATACTTCACCAGTTATAACAGATGTTTTGGATATTAATAATATTACTTTGATTGAAGATAGTATTATGATAAATGGTAATAAGGCTTCATCTAGTGATTATACTTATGATTCTGGTAGTGGGAAGTTAGATATTACGATTAGTGATTTGGTTTCGTATGGAAGTAGTACGGTTAGTTTTCAAGTACAAAAAAAGAATTAGGTCGTTTCAATTGACCAAGTAATTCTTGATTTGTAAATACGGTTTCTAATAATTGGATTGTTTATTTGAAGGAGTATTCCTTCATTTTGGGTGAATGTAATTGTGGTTTGTTCTTCTAGGTTTTCTTCTTGTTTGTAGATTAGTGTTTTTGTTGTTGATAAAATGTTAATAGTGTTATTTTCATCTTTAAATACTAAGGAATTTATAAGAATATCAGATTCGGATGTAAGGTCAGTTTCTATTGTGGCATATAACTTCCATGGGGTTTTGCTTATTCGTTTGTCAGATACGATAAGGGTTAAATTAGTAGTTTTGGGACATAATAAAGGATTTTTGTTTATGGGGAGTAATGTGAAGTTTATTGTTTCTGGATAATTAATAATGTTTATTTCTCCGGGATAGACAATTGTAACTGTTTTTGTATTGTAAATTAAGTCATTTTCTTTTTTAACAATGAATTTTATTTCAGTACCTTCGGGTAGGGGTGTATCAAGAGCATGAAAGAATTTGCCGGTTGAGTCTGATATAACTTGGGCATTGGTATTTTCATATGATATTAAAAGACTGGCATTAGGTTCAGTTTGACCAGAGATAAGAGTATCTACATCACTTATAGGATTTATTGTTAAAAGCGTTAAACCAATAGATAATGCTTTTTTGTTAGTAAAGTTAAAGTTAGATAAAGCAGGAAGTAATTTTAATTCTTCTTCTGTGTAGTTTGTTGTTGTAATTGTGGTTGTATTCGATTTAAAAGTTCCGGTTATGTTGGATAAAGAATTTTTGTACCAAGAGTAAGTAGGTAAGTTATCTAAAGTAATGGTGTTATCCATGGCAAGGGCAGTTTCAAAAAGATTAAGACGGGAAAATTGAAAGTTAAATGTGCTAGTGGAATTTGTGTAAATTATATTTGCTTTAGTATTATAGAGTAAAACTTCTTTAGGATTGTTTAAAATAAAGCCAGAGTTAGCAGAAGAAAAATAAATGTTATAATTATTAGTGTTTATGTTAGTAAAATCGTTAATAATTATTAATGATGCATTACCGTTTAGGGTTAATAAGCCATAACTGTACCAGGTAGGATAGTTTCCGTTAGCACTAGTTTGTTTTAAAATAAAGGTAGAATTTGTAGAAATAGTAGTATTTTTTGTTCCAAAAGTTTGGTAGGCTAATCCATTTTGAGTCGTTACGTTGAAAGTAGCATTTGGTAAAATAGTAAATGTTAATTCATTTGTGCCGTAAAATAGTTCGCGGTATTCACTGGTAAAAGTAACATTGGCATTTTCTAATATGTTTAAAGTAGGCGTGTTGTTTCGAAACCAAAATGATGAGTTTCCTTTTGATTGATGATTTATTGTGGTCGTTCCCCCGATTTCAATTTTATTGCATTCTGCTACTTCTCCGCCGGTGGTTAGTGTTGTATCTTTAATTGTGATAGTGGAGTCAATAAATCTAGTGGTACCATTTGGGTTAAAACTTATTTGAGGTCCAATATAAGTAATATTGTTGTATTCAATAATCACATCTTTATAGGTATTACTTTCGGGAACATATATTATGCCATAATAGTTATTTCCGGTTATGTTCATATTTTTAACGGTTACTTTGGTGTTGTTTGCTGATGCGATGTTTATAGTGTTTGATGCGCTTAAGCTATTATTATCTATGAATGTGTATGTGATATTTTCATAGGTGCCATCTATGGTAACACTTGTTTTTGTGTTGGAAATACGAATGCCTTTAGTTAACGTAATGTTGGCTCCCAAATATATGTAGTTGTAAGTGTTGGTATTTTCTAATATTTCTTTTAATTCATCACTAGTAGTAACCACTACGGTTTGATTATCAATTATTGTCAAGTTTAATCACCTAGTTAATTATATATTTTTTTTGTAATTAAATGCGTGAAAACTGTTATTAGGAGTAAGCGTTGTATGAACTACAGGTTTTAAATAATGACTAGTAATACGGCAGGACTTTTGTTATAATTTGTTTCGGGGAAGTGTTAATATGTATGCAAATTTTAATGATTTAATAAAGGAAATATGTAAGGAAAATGATATAAAATGTAATATAATATCTGAGGGTTTACTTATTGTTTTGGAAAAAGATAATATAAGGAAGTTTATTATAGGATATAAATTTGATAATAATAATCATGCATTAGGAAGTGCGTGGGATGATAAATTTGCTACATATGAACTTTTGAAACTTTACAATATTCCAGTAGTTGAACACAATTTGGCATACGCATTAAATAATGAACATGACTATGC
>CAKOLP010000157.1 GCA_934096025.1 uncultured Bacilli bacterium | reverse complement strand
ACAAAACCAGTTCCAATGATTAAAAAGAGATTAGCTGGAAACCAAGTGTTAATAGCATATTTAAGAAAAGTAAAAGCCTTTGATAGCTATATAGTAAAACCAGCTTTAACTGCAAAAACAGTTGGAAAGGTATTTAAAGCAACAGGCGGAGCTGTTAAATTAACAAAAAACGGAAAATCAATACAATTCTTATTTGAAGTATTTAGAAGAGAAAACGATTGGCAAAAAAAATTAGTTGAAAAAATGAATTTATACAAAGATTTCTATGAAAACTTTGTACCAGGAGATTCAGGGTTTGCTGGAATTCCACAATTAATATTTGTATGTGAAGATGAAAAACATATGGCAGAATGTTTTAAAGAAATAATAACAAATAAAGTAGAAATTCCACAAATTAAAATGTTATTTACAACAGATTTAAGACAAAATGAAGAAACATTATCTAATACTTTAGTTGAATTTAAATTGGTTGATGGAAAATATAAAATGGAAAATGTTGAATTAAAATTAATTGGTTAATATATTGATCAATTTAGGAGGTTACTAATGAGAATAAATAAATTTTCTAAAAATATAATAATAACTTCTATGGTGTTTGGAGCTATGGTTCTTAATGGAACTACTAGCTCTAAAGCTGTTTTACAGTCTAATGGAAATGATGGAGCAACTTATAATTTAAATGATTGGATGGTTAATGTTAGAAAGATGGAAGAATTAGGTGGAACAATGGGGCTTAGTGAAACATTAAATTCTAATTTAACATCTAGTAGTGACTCTAATGGTATTGATGTTCATATGCAGAAAAATACAGAGTATGGAGCTTTGGCTATTTTGTCTGCTTCTAGTTATGGTAATCCTAATAAGATTAATGATGGAGAGACTACGACTGGTAATGTTACTGGGGTTGTTATGAAGTTTAATAGTGAATGGGTTGTTGCTGGTACTTTATCAAAATTAACTCAATACCAAAATGTAGTTGGTAGATATAAAAATATTTATGATCCTAATTATGTTGCAAAAAGTGGAGATGCAATAGAAGAAACTAAAGGTTGGCACGAAAGTAAAAATAATACATGGCTTTATTGGCAAGATGCTTATGGTTATCGTTATTCTGAAGCAAAAGAAATGTCAGGACTATTAAGAAGTGTTGATAATATATTTTCTTATAATGGAAATGGTGGATATGGATGGAGTGGTTATATATATTATGAAGCATATTATGGAAAAAAGCATCCAACTAGAGCGGTAATAGTCCAAGGTGAAGGTATATAATTTTTCTAAAACAAAAAATAAAAAAGAAAGGGAAAATTATATGAAACTAAAAAAAATAAAGAAAAACAAAAAAATAATTTTAATTGCGATAATAGCAATTTTATTATTAATAGTTATTTCCTTTTCAGTAACAAAAAATATAATAAAAAGTAACAAAGAAAAAACAAAAGCAGAAGAACTTTCAAAATTTTATTGGGAAACAAAAATGTTTACAGTAAATGATGATTACACATATACTTTTTTATGTTTGGTAACAGTTCAAGAAGTTGAAGGAATAGAAACAATTAAATATCAAAAAGATGGAAAAGAAATAACTGTTAATGGAAATGGAAAGCAAAAAGTCGCGATGGATTATAAGGCTATAGAAAATACTAATTATGAATTTAAAATAAAACCGGTAGGAAAATCAGAGAAAACAGAAATTTTAAATGCTAAAAGAAAAGTATCTGGAGAAGATACATATAAATTGGTTAATGGAGTATATGTAAATACGCCATTTTTAGAAAACTTTAATTCAAAATATACAAGATATTTAACTGTAAAAGATGAAAATACATTAAATCCATCAAATTGGATTTATGATGAAGAACCACAAAATTGGTATGATTACAATAATCAAAAATGGGCAAATGTATATGTCGAAGCAGAAGGAGTAGAAGCATATTATGTTTGGGTTCCAAGATATGTATATAAATTAGAACAAAGTACACAAAGATCTGATGTTAAATTTGTTGATGTTTATAATAATTATACAAATGCTAAAACTGGAGAAGTTACAAAATATAAAGAATTAGTAGAACAAGGTTATCAATTACCAGAAGCATTTGAATTTGGCGATGAAAATGGAGAAAATGGTGTATTAATGACGTCGATTTCAGGTTATTGGATTTCAAAATATCAATTAAGTGAACTAGCAAAATTTAATATTGATTATAATATGACAGCTAGCAAATCAAGTATAGTATTAAATAATTATACAAATAATGTATCAGACAAAGCTAGTAGTTATACATTTTCTATAAATGGAAAAACTGTTAATACTTTTACAACATTAGAAGAATATACATTTACAAATCTTACAGAAAATGAAAGTTATATTGTAAATTTAACAGCTTTAGATGCAAATGGTGCAATTCTTGGAAGCATGACAAAAGTATTAGAACCAACAGAAGTAAATTCACCGGATTTAACAGGATTTAATCCACAAACAACATTTTATGTATATTATGATGCTGATGGAACAGAACATAGTGA
>CAKOLP010000156.1 GCA_934096025.1 uncultured Bacilli bacterium | reverse complement strand
GTCTTCAGAAACAAATTCTGTTAATGCTCTTACCACAAGATTTAAATCATACTTATCATAAGATTCTGTTACATATTTCAATAACTTATTATATTTACTAATTAACCATCTATCTGTTTCTTCCCGTTCGTTTACAGGTACATTACACTTGGCAATATCAATATTATCAATATTAGCGTACATCGTAAAGAAGTTATAAGTATTTTTCAAAGGATTAAAGAATTTTGAATGAACTTCTTTTAGACCATTAAAGTCAAATTTTAAAGGCACCCACACCGGAGATACATATGGAAGATAGAATCTTACCGTATCTGCACCATATTCTTTCATCGTACTAAATGGTTCAACAATATTACCTTTACTCTTACTCATCTTTTTACCATGAGCATCAAGTAATAAATCATTTACTAATACATTTTTAAATGGACTTACCCCTTTTACAAATGTAGATATAACCATTAATGTATAGAACCAACCTCTTGTTTGGTCTATTCCCTCACAAATATAATCAGCTGGGAATTGAGTTTCAAACAATTCTTCATTTTCAAATGGATAATGATATTGAGCAAAAGGCATAGCACCAGAGTCAAACCAACAATCAATTACATCAGTAACCCGTGTCATAACGCCATCACATTTCGGACATTTTAAGTGAACTTCATCGATAAATGGACGATGTAATTCAATAGACATACCAATATTCTCCACAGCCTTTTCGATTAATTCTTGTCTACTTCCAATCATTTCAGCATGCCCACAAGAACAAGTCCAATATGGAAGCGGTGTTCCCCAATATCTTGAACGAGAAATTGCCCAATCATTTAAATTTTCTAGCCAATTACCAAAGCGTTTTTCTCCAACATAAGATGGATACCAATTTACAGTTTTATTATTTTCAACTATTTTATCTTTAATCTTTGTTATTTCTAGGTAATAACTTGGTTTAGAATAATAAATAAGTGGTGAATGGCATCTCCAGCAATGTGGATAGTTATGAGTAATTCTTTCTTTTCTTAAAAGCTTACCATTTTCTTTTAAGTACTTAATTATTTCTTTATCAGCATCAAATACATTTAAACCTTTCCAAGGTCCCTCAGTATATTTTCCATCTTCACCAACTGGATTTAAATAAGGCAAATCGTATTTTTTTCCAACTCTAGCATCATCTGCACCAAAAGCCGGAGCACTATGAACAACCCCAGTACCGTCATCAGTAGTTACATAAGAATCAACTGTTACATAAAATGCTTTTTTATCAACATCTAAGCCAGGTATTAATTGTTCATATTCTTGATATTCTAATGTACTCCCTTTAAAAGTATCAAGAACTTTAACATCATCACCTAAACACTTATTTACTAAAGAACTCGCTAAAATAAATTTTGTTCCTTGTGATTCCACTAGTGAATAATCATAATCAGGATTAACGCATAAAGATACATTTGATACCAAAGTCCAAGGTGTTGTTGTCCAAGCTAGGAAATATACATCACTATCTTTTTTCTTAAATGGTACATAAACAGTATCAACACTCATTTCTTCATATCCTTGAGCTACTTCATGAGAAGCAAGTCCAGTTCCACATCTAGGACAATAAGGAAGAATTTTAGCACCTTGATAAAATAAGCCCTCATCAAAGAATTTCTTTAAAATCCACCATTCTGTTTCGATATAATCATTATCATAAGTAACATATGGGTGTTCTAGGTCAATAAATTGCCCCATTTTTTCCGTAAGTTCTTTGAAAGTACTTTCATTTTTCCAAACACTTTCCCGACATTTTTGATTAAATTCTGTAATACCATACTTTTCAATATCTTTCTTTCCCGTAAAACCTAGTTCTTTTTCAACTTGTAATTCTACTGGTAATCCGTGAGTATCCCAACCTACTTTTCTTAAGACTTTATAACCTTGCATTGTCTTATACTTACAAATAGTATCCTTTAAAAATTTAGCTACCATATGATGAAGTCCTGGGTGGCCATTAGCAGTTGCTGGTCCATCATAGAAAACAAAATAAGGAGCATTTTCTCTATTTTGAATACATTTATCCAAGATATTTTCTTTCTTCCAATGTTCTAAAATCTTAGCTTCAGTTACATCTACTCTTTCTTTACTTAAACTTTTAAATTTTTCCATTTTCCTCTTTCCTTTCAACAAAAAAAGGACAGTCCCAAGGAGTGCAATATGCACGGTACCATCCTTTTATTTAACTCAATTTTCTTAACGCGAAACTACGGAATAACTTACTATTTTTCAGTTAATCAGTTCATGAGTGATATATTTAATTATAACTTTCCCTTTTTCCCACCAATCCAAGGTTCTCTTTAAAGTATCTAATTAAATACTTGTCTCAATCAACACTTTTCTTTAGTGCCTTAATTATAATACAATAATTTTAATTAAGTCAATATCTTTTTACTAATTTTTTGAAATATCTATAACATACTGATTATATGCTTTTTGCCAACTCTCATAATTCTTATCTTTTCTATGATCTGTTAAAATATTCAAAGAAGCTAAATAATCCCCCACAAACTTCGAAGCTTTTACAGCTCCATAATAATTTAAATGATAACCTTTAT
>CAKOLP010000155.1 GCA_934096025.1 uncultured Bacilli bacterium | reverse complement strand
ATTTCAAGGATAGAAAAAAAGGTGGTTAAAAAACTTCAAGAAGTTATGATTAAATAGCGTAAATTATTTGTAAATTACTTTGTAAAATATATTGCAATTAAGCACAGATTTACATTATAATTTAATTAAGCTAGAGAAAGCTTATAAAAAGGGTAGTGTGGTATTGGTTACCAATTCCACGTAAAGACAAAACTTTCGGGTTTTGTTTTTTAAGTGTTTTTTTAAAATATTTGTTGTATACTTATAATATGATGAAAAAAGTAATAGGATTAATAGCAGTAATTATTGCCATCGGTAGTATTGCCCTAAATGTTTATAATGAAAGGAAAAAGGATACTTCCCTTGCACTTTTAAATACTAAGTTAAGTTTTTATAAGGAAAATAAAGTAAAAGCTAATGTTGGTGATAACCTAGAACAACACTTAAATAACGTTTTAATTTTAAAAGAAAAATTAGATAACCTAACTTATAAAAAGCTTAATGTTAATGACTTACAAAATATAGATAACACTTTAAGTACTTTAAATGAAAACTTAAAAATAAATATGGATATCCTAGAAAAAGATATTAGTGCTTTGATAAACACTTATTCTAAAGATGAACAAGAGCTAATCAAAAATATATATAATGAAAATCCAATTATAAAAAACAAAGAAACGTATAAAGAAAAACTAACTTCTTATCAAACGAATATAAAAAATGATATAGTGCTGTTAAATTATTTAACTACGAATAAAGATAAATATTATTTTAAAGATAATGCCTTGGTTTATAAGACTAATGAACTTAAGAGAATAATCGAAGCAAATAAAACCGATATTATAGTAAAAGAAGAAAGTGTAGTAAATATTCCTATATTAATGTATCATGGAGTACTTGATGAAGCTTATGGAGCAGTAGAGCTGTTTGTGCGTGTAAGTGAATTTGAAAGTCAAATGAAGTATTTACATGATAATAATTTTACTCCGATATTTTTAAGTGAAATAGAAAATGCTTCCAAATATGATAAACCTATTTTAATTACCTTTGATGATGGTTATAAAGATGTGTATACAAATGCTTTCCCTATATTAAAAAAATATAATTTAAAATCTAATCTGTATATTATAACAGACTGGGTAGGTGGTGAGGTCTATGTAAATTGGGACGATATCAAAGTATTGGATCAATCAAGTATAATGGAAATAGGCTCACATACAAGAACACATAAAAATTTGGGGACTTTAAAAGAATCTGCAGTGGAATATGAACTAAAGGGTAGCAAAGAAATTCTTGAAAAAAATTTAAATAAAAAAATTAATACAGTTGCCTATCCTTATGGTGGCCATAACAAAATGGTAATGGAGGTTGCCAAAAAATATTATGACTATGCTTTATCAACAAATAGTGGCAAAGAGGTAAGTAACAATTTAAATAAGTACGAACTAAATAGATATTATATATATCGAGGTATGTCTTTAAGTACCTTTAAAAGTTACATAAATTAAAGTGCATATGGATAAATTTATTTTATTTTTAGACTATGATGGGGTAGTAAATACACCATACTGGGTAAAAAAAGATGATGAGGTAAAATGTTTAGTAAATTTACCAAGCGACGGTTTTGTTAATAATTATCAAGCAATATGTTGGTTAAATGAATTGTATCGTAAAGCCCCTTTTGATATTGTTGTTACTTCTTCAACATAAAGCTTTATACAAGGTTATCAAGAGGCTTTATATAATGGAGGATTAAGTAGATCTATTAAAATTTTAGGTATAACGCCATTTATAAATTATGATAAAGAAAAAGAAATTGAGCTTTGGTTAAAAGAACATAGTTATTCAGGTATTTATATAGTATTAGATGACGATTATCTTGATTTAGAAGACCATTTAGTGAAATGTGATTCTCTCGTGGGCTTTACTTTAAAAGAATTTAACGAATGTCGAAGGTTATTAAAAAAACATAGGATCAACCAGAAAACGATGCGTTTATAAATATCTTAACATCACGTATTTTAAGTGGAGCTGCTCCCGTAATAAGCAGTGAATTGAATAAAAATAGTAGCCATGATGCTATAAGTTTAATTCAAGATATCAAAAATCAAAACAGGTTTTATATTGGTGTTTATGATAACAATCACCCTGGAGAATTGCGTTATGTAAATATTATATGTAATAAAAAACACTGTGTAACAGAAGCTAATGACTATTATGATAGTTCGAAAAAGCCTATCCGGATTATTCCATCATTAGATTATGATTTAAAATACTTTAATAAATAAAAAATAAAAAGTGTTAAAATCATCTTGCATTTATTTAAAAAAGTGGTATATTTAGTTAAAGACGAAAATAAAGGCTAAGTAATTATGCGTATTTAATAGAGAGTTCTTGGGTGGTGGAAAAGAATATTTACAATTAATGAAATCTACCTTTTAGTTTAAGTAGTAATACTTCGGGTAATTCCGTTATAAAGATAAGTTAAAAAAAGGATGGCACCGTCTATAAAGACTCCTTGACTGGTGGCATTCTTTTGTTTTTTAGGAGGCTAACTATAATAAGTCAAGCATTTTTGGAGGAAAATGAAAATTGTTAAAAAAATTGGAAAGAAACCCACGCC
>CAKOLP010000154.1 GCA_934096025.1 uncultured Bacilli bacterium | reverse complement strand
TAGTCTTTTGCATTTATCTTATTTTTATCTGCAAGTTTGGAAGCTTCTATTATTGCATAATCTACTGTATATACATTACTTTTATATAAGTTAATTACTGCATTTTTAAATAGTTTTGATAAATCTACCATACTCTACACCACCTCACTTGCGTTATTTACTGCTAATGCTTGCATATTGTTTAATAATGTTTCTAAGTTTTTTACATAGTCTAAATCTATTATTGCTATGCTATCAGTTGTTATATTTGTTACATTTTTATATGTTCTTGCATTGTTTAATTCTTCTAATATTTGGCTTTGTTCTTCTGTACATTCAATGTCTGTTGGTGTTATCAATACATAGTCTACATATACTGGTATTCCTTCGTCATATTTTGTCTTTATCATATTCTTAAAGTCTTCAAGTCCAGTAATACTTTCATTTCTAAACAATATTGCACTCGTCCATATTTCACAAGTATTATCTTGTTTTGTCGTATCTCCTTTTGAATAGTGTGAACACATAATATAGCCATAACCTTTTTGTCCTGTCTTTGCAAAATAAAATCTATTATTATTTTTATCGTACCTCCAAGATTCTGTACCATTAAGTATTAATCTTTGCACATAATGTCTTTCATACCATTTGTTTTCTTTTTTTATAAATGTATCTCTTATATCTCCTATACTTCTCATAGGTTGTTGTATTGGCATTATGTATGATTGTTCTTGGTGTTCTTCGTATGGTGTTGCTGTTGTTCCTTCTTCAAGTTGAATATCGTATGTTAATTGAGTATCTTTTCGTGAAATCCACACTCCTTTTTCTTGTTGTATAAATAAATATCTTTCATCTTTTAAGTCTAATAATTCTTGTGTAACTTCAAAAGTTAAATAATTCGAATTATATTTAAAAAGAACCAGACCAGAGCTTTCTCTCGAAGCAAACTCAATAAAATACATTGTAGTATTAAAAGAAAGTGTTACTGTTTTACCAAGTAAACTCTCGTTAATAAAATTACTTAAAGCTAAACCATACTCTCCACTTAACGCTGGTAAATTATCTGCATTTTTATCAAACAAATTCTTATTACATTTAGTTACTTTAACACAGCCTTGACTATATGAGCTATATGGTGTAATAATGTTACCTTTTTCTATTTTTGCTATATCTAAAAATCTCACATCAAAACTTACAATAATATATTTACAATTTTCAGGAGTTGTTTTTGATATGTTGTTTACACTACTTGTTCCAGAAATATAAGTTTTACTACTGTTATAATAAGATATAAATGTTCCTATAGTTCCATCTGAAGTATTCCATATAAAATCTTGGTTTGCTCCTATTTCAATATAATCACTATAAACATAATTAGAATTTGTTCCAATTGTTCCATTCATCATATATTTACCTTTGGTTACTGTTTCTTTATTAAATAAATTCACATTACTACCAACAGTTTTTATTTGGCTTGGGTAGTCTGGTGATGGCATTACTCCAAATGCTTCATAATCTCTCTCTTCTGTTCCTTCGCTTATCATTAAATTAATTTCATTATTATACACTTTACCTGCTAGTATATGAATTGATATTCTATATGTTGTTGTTTCTGTAACCGTAATTTCTCTACTTTGATTTCCTGTAATATTGTACTGTATTAAATTTTGAATATAATTATTTGAATTATCTCTTAATGTAAAATATTTATATTCATAATCTCCAAAACAACTAAATAAATATGTTCCTTGTTCTAATGTAATAGGTATATAAGGTACAAGTCTTTGACCAGTTGCAAGTGTGCAAGTTCCGTCTATCTTTATTTTTCCATTACTATATGAAATATTAACCCCTTCTGCTGTTTCATCTATTAATGTACTTTCATCTAATTTATTATATCCTTGCCTCGTTTCTTGCTTATGATTTCCTTTAATTCCTATTACACATCTTGCTTCTGAACTATCTTCTACATGTATGTATTCTCCACTAACTTTTCCTCTTATACTAGATTGATAAAAGTCTTCCTGCAATTGCTTTAGTTCTGTTTCTAACTTTGCTTTTTCGGTTTGAAGTTCTATTATTTTACTGTCTTGTTCTGAAATATTATCTTTTATTGATGTATCATTATATTTTGAATTTTCTATTGCTTTATCTATACTTTCTGCCATTTTCTTCATATCTGTTTGTACATCTGCTACACTATTTTCATCATCATTGTAATATATTCCATTTTTACTTGTTTCAGCCATCTTATGCTCCTTTCAAGTCTTTATATTTATAACTTTTAAAATATTTATAATCTTTTGTTTTCATTTCTTTATAAGTTATGTAATTTATTACTCTCAATTTTAATTTAAAAGTAGAACCAACTTGAACTTTGGTTGGTTCTACTATAATTTCTTGTATTTTTGACATTTAATGCCTCCTATTTGTATCCAATTACTTTAGTTATTTTTATTCCTATATACTCTTGCCCATATCCATCACTATCTCTAAAATATTGTTTACCAAAAGTTATTTTATTATTATTAAATGTAATGTTGCAAAAGAAACATCTAAGATTTCCGCTCTCTCCAGTTCCTCGAAATGAAAATATTGTTTTTTCTCCATTATCAGCCTTAAAAGTCTTTACATCACCCTTAGTTGTATAAATT
>CAKOLP010000153.1 GCA_934096025.1 uncultured Bacilli bacterium | reverse complement strand
CACGACAGAGTGGAGTGTTGGTGGAAACACATCAGAAAATATAGTTAGTCAGCCAATTGCTGTTGTTTATAAAAATGAATTGATTGAACCAGGTACTAAATTAACATATAATGCTAAAGTAGGGCTAATGTATGTAAGTGATTATGGATATGCAGTTGCACCGAGTGCGTGGACTACTAATCTAAGTGGTTATAATAGTACTGAAGTAACCTCATTGAATTGGATGTATATGGGTTTATGGGAATGGACACTTTCGCCATGTACAAATTTACCTCAATCAGGGTATTTTGACAAAACAATTTTTTATATTATATTTCTTGGAAAAGTTGTAAATTTCCCCTCAACAGTTAAACTGGCGATTAGACCAACTTTTTATTTAAATTCTTCGATAAAATATGTAAGTGGAGTAGGTACTAGTTCTGAACCTTATATAATAAATTAATGCAAAAGTGAAATAACTCATAAAAATATTAAAGTTATTTCTTTTTTGAGAAATAACTTGACAAAAAATTAAAATTAAAGTATTATTCAAATGGAGATGAATGATAATGATTAAAAGAGAAATGTATTTGTCGCGACTAAGGGGCTTTTACGATAGTGATTTAATTAAAATATTGGTGGGAATCAGACGGTGTGGTAAATCTGTATTATTAAATCAAATAATTGAAGAACTTAAAGAAAATGGGTGTGATACAAATCATATTATTTATATAAATTTTGAATACATCGAATATGAAGAATTAAAAGATTATAAAAAGTTAAATTCTTATATCAAAAGTAAATTGGTTGATAATGATAAATATTATATATTTTTGGACGAAATTCAAAAAGTGGAAAAATTTGAAGAAGTGGTAAATTCCCTAAGAGCTTCAACTAATAATACGAGTATATTCATTACAGGTTCAAATAGTAAGCTGTTATCGCAAGAATTATCGACAGTTTTATCTGGAAGATATGTTTTGTTTAATATATATCCTTTATCTTATAAAGAGTTTATCGCTCTTACAAATAAGGATTCAAAAAGTGAAGATAGTTTCTGGAATTATGTAATGTGGGGGGGATTACCCAATAGATGCCAATTTGAAGATATCAGTAATATAAAAGACTATTTGCATAGTGTATTTGATTCTATTATTTTAAGAGATGTTGTTGATAGATTAGGCTTAAAAGATACTATTCTTTTTGATTTATTATTACAATATATTATTGATACTACGGGCAGAGAGTTTTCAGCTGAAAATGTTATATCATTTTTAAAAAATGAGGGTAAGTCAATTTCTACAGATACACTTTATGTTTATTTGGATGCATTATGTAAAGCTTTGATTATAAAAAAGATTTATAGATATGATATTCACGGTAAAGCTGTATTAAAAACCTTAAATAAGTATTATATGACAGACTTAGGCATAGCACAAATAAAAAATAATAATTTTGAGATAAATAAGGGGTTTGCTTTAGAAAATATTATATATAATGAGTTATTAATAAGGGGATATGATGTTTATATTGGAAAGCTTAAAGCTGGAGAGATAGATTTTATAGCACTTAAAGATAATAAAAAAGAATATTATCAAGTTGCTTATTTACTTGCCGATGAAAGTGTTGTTGCTCGTGAGTTTGGAGCTTTTAAAAATATACATGATAATTATCCGAAGTATGTCTTATCTTTAGATAGAATGGATTTTTCTAAAGATGGTATAGTTCATAAAAATATTATAGATTGGTTAATGGAAGAAGAACAAAATTAAAACAAGACCTCGAAAAGTCTTGTTTTTAGTTATTAAATGTAGCATCAACATAGTATATAGGGCGCTTTTCTTTTTGATAGTTGGCTTCAAAGTCGGTCATAATGTTTTCTATGTTTCGCTCATCGTTATGTAAATCTAGGCTAACTTTGTTAAAAGTATACCAGTATTGGGATAGGGTTTCTAAAGAATAAGCAAATAAACCTTTGTTATCAGTTTTTAATATTATATGTTTATTCTTTTTGAAAATTCTATCATATAACTTTAAATATGATTCATGAGTAAACCGATTTTTTTCATCGCGTTTTTTAGGCCAAGGTTCTGAAAAAGTTAAGTAGATAGTATCTATTTCTTTGCCAAAAATATTTATTATGTTTCTAGCATCATCATTTATTATTTTTAAATTAGTTATTTTTTCTTGTTCTAAATTTAAAAGAGCATAAGCAGTTTGTGATTCATTTAGTTCTAATCCAATAAAATTTATATTCGGATATTTTTTAGCCATATTAATAATGAATGATCCACGTCCCATACCTAGTTCTAAATGAATGGGATTGTGATTTTGAAATAAATCGTGCCATTTATTTTTGTATTTAGTAGATTCTTTAATAGAGTAAGTACTCTTTTTAATTATTTCGTTTGCATTTTTAATTACATTGTATTCCATAAATTCCTCGTTTCTAAAGTATTATAGCATGGATTTATATTAGTTGTAAATTGTAGTTAAATATGATAAACTTATTTTGATATGAATCTTTAGTAAGGAGGTGTTTTTATGTTTGTTGATGAACTTACGATAAAACTTATGGCTGGACCTGGTGGTGATGGATGTACATCTTTTCGGAGAGAAAAATTTGTACCAATGGGAGGCCCAGATGGTGGTAATG
>CAKOLP010000152.1 GCA_934096025.1 uncultured Bacilli bacterium | reverse complement strand
AATTTTTGGGATATATTTAAGATTTGGGAAGGTGGTTTGGCAATTCATGGTGGGTTGATTGCTGGGGCTTTAGTAGTTTTACTGTATACGAAAAAGTATAATATTAGGATGATTAGAGTGTTAGATTTTATGGCTCCGGCGGTTATACTTGCACAAAGTATTGGTAGATGGGGAAACTTTTTTAATAGTGAGGCACATGGAGTGGCAACTACGCTTAATCATTTGGAAAGCCTTCATATTCCGGATTTTGTTATTCAGGGTATGAATATCGGTGGTATTTATTATACACCTACATTTTTCTATGAATCTTTGTGGTGCTTTGGAGGATTTTTGTTGATTCTTATATTAAGAAGATTAAAGTTTACTAAAGTTGGTCAAGTTTTTGCCTTTTATATGATGTGGTATGGACTAGGTCGGTTTGTAATTGAGGGCATGCGCACTGATTCATTGATGTTTGGCGGATTTAGAGTTGCGCAAGTAGTGTCGGTAGTTATGGTTTTTATTGGGCTTATAATTATAATGATTACAGGGCGAAAAGGAAGATATGAAGATTTATATAATCAAGATAATAATGATGTAATAAGGTTTTAAAGGAGTTGATTTTATGTATGATATTATTATTGTAGGAATGGGAATAAGTGGAGTAACAGCAGGTATTTATGCTAAGAGAAGTAAGAAAAATGTTTTGTTGCTTGATAAAGGTCCGGTTGGGGGGCTTTTAAATAAGATTGATATGATTAGTAATTATCCAGGACTTGTGGATATTCCAGGGTATTCTTTTGCTGAGGCATTAGAAAAACAACTTAAGGAATTGGATTGTTCGTATAGGTTTGAAGAAGTTGTAAGTATACTAGATCTAAATGAGTTTAAAAAAGTTGTAACTAATAAAGGAGAATATACTTGTAAAAATATCATTTTGGCAATGGGGAGAAGTCCGAAGTATCTTGGGCTTAAGCAAGAAAAGGAACTTTTAGGTCGAGGCATTTCTACTTGTGCAACTTGTGATGCTTTCTTTTATAAAGATAAAGATGTTGCTGTTGTGGGTACGGGCAATAGTGCGTTACAAGAGGCGCTTTATTTAGCAAATATTGCAGGGCATATATATCTTTTAAATAGGAGAGATGGATTTAGAGGAGATCCTGTGTTAGTAGAACAGGTTAAAAATAATAAGAATATTGAAGTTTTATATAATGTTAGTGTAAAAGAATTTGTGCGTAATGATAATTCTTTAGAGGGGGTTATTTTAGATAATGGGAAAAAATTAGCTGTAAGTGGAGTATTTATCTATGTGGGATATAGACCGGCGACTGATTTTTTAGATAAAGATTTACTTGATGATGAGGGTTATGTTAAAGTTAATGAGAAGTTAGAGACAAGTATAAAAGGCGTTTATGCTATAGGTGATGTTGTAAAGAAAGATTTATATCAATTAGTTGTAGCTGCAAGTGATGGCGCTAGAGTTATATTTAATATGAATAAGAACTAGACACAAGAAATGAGAGTTTTCTTGTTTTTTCTTGGTTATTAAAGACTTTTGAGGGAAATTTTGATACAATTTTAGATAAGGAGGCCGTATGAAAAAAGATTATAGTTTAGAAATATTAGGTTGTTTGATTATTTTGGTTTTATTGGCCTTGTGTGTTAATGTTTATGAAATGGAATTTGATGAAGAAGTAATAGATTATAAGAAATATGATGAGAGAATAACTTCTTATTATGATAAATACTTAGTTGGGGTTAGTTTTGAAGATCCGAGTAATTTAAATGGGGATTATATTATTACACCGATTGATTATACAATGTATCATGATGCAATTAATTTTGTCGAAGATTATTTTTTGTGGTTTAATAAAGAATTTTTTAAACATTTTTATGAGTATGGAATGAATGGGTTAGAGATATATTTTGCAAGTAATATAAGTGGTACTAAAAATGGTTATAATAATGCTAGTGTAATTGGGCTTTCTTTTATTAAGAATAATAAATATGTTATTGTGGTTGGTTTAAAAAATAAAAGTGATGTTTTAGAAATATTTGCGCATGAGACAATGCATATAATTGATTATTATTTGACAGCTTTGGATTTTGATTATGGGTGGAATCAGCTTAATCCGGTAGGGTTTAATTATAGTCATGTTTATTATAAAAATAGTGTATTTAAGGATACTATTGCAGGTCATACGGATAATAATGCAGTTTATTTTGTAGATAATTATGCAAGGAGTAGTGAAAATGAGGATAGGGCGAGAATACTAGAATATATTTTGCTTGGAAATAGCTTACAGGAGTATCCAGCATTAGAAGAAAAAAAGGAACATTTGCAAAATTCTTTGTTAAAAGTCTTTCCGGAGTTAAAGTATACAAAAAATTTTTATAAATAGTTAAATTGCTCTTGACTTTAGTTTCTACCTTGTATATATTTGTATTGGAGGGGATAAGTTATGGAAAATAAATTACAAAAGTGGGGTAATTCTAATGGAGTTAGATTACCAAAGGTTTATTTGGAGGCTTTGCATTTAAAAACTGGAGATAAGGTAAATATTGATAGAGAGGGGGATAAAATAATTATTACGAAGTCTTTAAATAAGAATACTTTGAAAGAAAGAATTGAAAATTATAAAGGCTCAAATTTAAGTGAAGAATTCGTTTGGGATGAAGC
>CAKOLP010000151.1 GCA_934096025.1 uncultured Bacilli bacterium | reverse complement strand
CTTGATATTTATTTGCTTTCCACAATGCTTTTAAATTAATATCTCCAGCTTGAATCTTTAGTGTTGCTTCATCTACTAAACTACTCATAACTCCTGGACCTGTTTGTTCCCATCCAGTAAATGTGTAACCTTCTCGACTTGGTTTTTTGATTTTTATTTCACTTTCATATTTATTATTTTTCTTTTCTTCTATATCTTTACTTCCTGCATATTCACCACCATTTGGGTCTATTGTTAAGTTATATGCTAGTCTTTGATATTTGTATTCTATTATATTCTTTTCATTATTTGTAGAAATTGTTATAGTTTTTGCTTCTGGAGCTTTAAACCCAGCATAATTTTTCAATGCTCCCGTTACTTCTGTTTTACTCTTTATATTATAATAACTATCTGTATCTACTAAAGTGTAACCTTTTCCATCTAGATTTTCTTGATAATGTTTTACTATATACGCAAAGTCATCTTTTAGCCATTTTGCTTTGATTGTTATATCATTAGCACCGCTCGTAAATTTATTATCTTCTAGTTTATAATCGCCTTCACTAATTTCCCATCCTGCAAACAAGTAGTCTTCTCTCGTTGGTTCTTTTATTGTAATATTTTCTTGATATTTTATTTTTTCTACTACAACATCACTATTTCCATCATATTTTCCACCATTTGGATCTATATTTAACTTATATGTATTTTTTGTATACTCGGCTTTTAATGTTACATCACTCGTAATCTTGCTATTTTTATCTACTTTTGTTTCGCCATCATACCAGCCTTCAAATGTATAACCAACTTTACTTGGGCTTATTAAATCACCTAGTTCTTTATTATACTCTATATATCTTTCTTCTACTTGATTGGACCCTCCATTTACATCAAACCTTACTCTATAACTTTTTATTTTCCAAGTTGCTGTTAATGTTGTCGTTCCCAATCCAGATTTATATATTCCATTACTATATGTTCCACTTCCATCTACTATCCAGCCTGTAAACGTATAGCCTTCTCTTGTTGGTGTACTAATCTTTTTTCCTGCTAAATACTCTACTTGCATTGATTGAACATTTTCTTTTCCGTTATACACTCCTCCGTTTGGATTAATTGTTAATACATATTTATTCGCTGTCCAATTTGCTTTGATCGTTGTATCTCCCGTTATTTTTACTTTATTATTACTTATTTTGGCATCACTTGTCCATTTATTAAATGTACTTCCTGCTTTACTTAATTTTCCTAATGTTATTTCTTCTCCATAAAGAGCATACACTTTTGTGCTTCCTTCATATTTTCCTCCATTAGGATTTATTATTACTGTGTATTTTGCTTGTTCATATCTTGCGTATAGTGTTTTTGCTTTTATACTTTGATAACTGTCCGTTTCTCCTACTGGAGTGCCTCCTGTTTTTTCTGTATACCACCCTATAAAAGTATAGCCTTCCTTCGTCGGTGTTGGTAATTTACCGTATTTTCCCGTTTCTAAGATATTTATCTTACTTTGGCTCAACTTTCCACCATTCGCATCTAAGTTGATATCTACTGTTTTGACATCGCCTTTTTTGACTTCATACACTTTTACATCAAATTGATACTTCTTATTTGTATTGTTTTTCTTCGTATCTACCCATATTTTTACTTCAAACTGATCTTTATCTTTGCCTTTAATTGTTGCTGATGACAAGTTATAATATCCATTTGATGTATCTAATTCAAATCCACTTAAATTTGACAAGTATTCATCTTCGACGATATACTCTCCATTTTTCTTGATACTTATTTTGATATTGTCATCTTTTATTTTTGATAACTCATCTTCACTCGTTAAGTACACTCGATATGCTACTTCGTCTTCATCTTTTGCACTTACTTCAAATTTATATAAATTTGAATATTTATTACTATTATCCAAATTCAATACCGTATCGTAATGATTATATTTTATTCCATCTATATAATCTACTTTCCATCCTATTCTTTGTCTTAAGAAAAACCACAATATTATAAATATTATCAATAATAACAATAATATTATTAGTTTTTTCTTCCCTTTTTTACTATCACTTTGAGACTTCACAACTACACTTCCTTTACCACTTTTATTTCTATAAATAAAACTATGATACCATCAATTTTTAAAACCTCTAAATATTATTTAGTATGTGTTATTTTGACTTAATCATACTTTACTATAATTATACAGAAGTACTTGCACTTAGTCAATTTTTTTATGGTAATTTTTGTTTTTGCGTTTTAAGTTTAATTTTATTATTAATTATTACTTTATTCTCATAACTTTATTATGACATAATAAAAACCTTGCTTCTACGTTCTAAGAAACAAGTTTTAGTTTGAATTGATGTTTACTCTTCCTTAGTTAAATAGTTGTCATCGACATTATCTATTATTTCTTCAATATCTTCATCATCCATAATTTCTTCATAATCATCATAATCATCTTCCACGCTTATTTTAACTTTGGCATCCCCAACAATTTCGACGCCCATCTCTTTTTCAATATCTAATTTAACATTATTATTTTCAATAAAAACATTAGATACCGTTGGCTGTTTTAGACATCTTACGATAATTTCACTGGCACTATCAATATTAGCATCACTTTTTATTGGAATATTTAAAGTATCGCTATAATTAAAATTTTCTGTGGTGACAGCGGTTTTTTTATCGGTATCGTAAGAATACCAAACATTTACATCAAAACTGCCATTAATTATAACACTACCATTTGGTCCTTTTATTCCATTAAATGAATGATTAATTACCCAACATCCAAGTACGGTATTTGGTACTTGTTCTGGTG
>CAKOLP010000150.1 GCA_934096025.1 uncultured Bacilli bacterium | reverse complement strand
GCACAAAATGATACTTAACGCACCATTTTGCTTTATTTCTCAAATCTATAAGCTGCTCAATTCTTTTATTTACAAATTCTATACTTATGATTTTCGAATTATCTGATGGGTTGTCCAAATCAAATACAAAATAAACATCAGTAATTCCATAACTTTTATATAATATAGCCTCGTTAAAAGTAATCTTCAGCACTTTAGCATTACTTAAGCCATTTCGATAGTACAGATTAGTTCCTCTATAAATTGATATATCCCCTCGTGTCTCTGAATCTAATACGTTCACATAACTAAACGTAGAAGGCATGATGCATCTGTCTTCATGCTTAATCAAACCACTCATTTGATTCCTCTGCTGTTAATTGAGTAAGCTTATTATCAACTATTGTGAAATATTTGAACGTTTGATGCCCTACTAAATATTCAGAATGTGTTACAATCCATACATCATCTAACACACAGTCTCTTGTTTCAAGTACGTAAAGTAGCGTTAATAGCTCACCCAATGATAGGTCTATTTCTGGTTCATCTAACAGTATTAACTTTCTATCTTTACACAATAATGAAAATATGTCGCGTAGAGAATCACTGCATATTACTTGTTGATTATTTGAAATGTAGTTGATATAAGCTATTTTATTATCTATAACGCCATCTTGTGTTGTACCAATTATGTTTTTTAATTCAGTATATTTCTGATTAGACATAGGCACATTGGAATTATCTAACTCCATGTTAAGATTGCTTACACAGTTATTTGATTCTTCAGCAGCCATTTTCAACAAAAATTTAGTTTTGCCTACGGAATTATACCCTAACAGTATATTTATCATATAACAATCTCCTCGATCATCCGACTTACTCTTATATAGTTTACAGTACTTTCATCATCTTCAAGCAAAATAATATCAGAAGTTTTATATCTTCTGATAAATCTATCTAGATTTGTATTGCTGAGTTCTCTCATTGTATGTAAGAATGCACAGCGCTTCTTCAATATAGTCGCCATTTCAGCCACTAAAAACATCTGCTCTGCTGTACCCAACTTAACTACAGAGAAAACTTTATTGCCACTCTTGCATTGAAACTTAGATATATCAATTTCATCTACTTGTGAGTTAGAAACACTTTTTATTGCAGATAATAATTTATCATTATCTTTATCTGTCATTTCGCTTAAAGTTAGAATTATATCATTAGATTCTGAAAGATAATGTTTAAATAATAAATCTCCCATTCTTTGATGATTTAATCTGTATTCAGATACCAGCATTAGTTGCATTTACAATCACACTCCTTAGGGTTGAATTACTAATTATCATACATAAATCGTAACTACAGAGACTAAACATATTAATACTCCACACTGCGATATCTGTACTTATAGTGTCATCATTATTCACACTAAAACTACACCTTCTCTTTCGTGAAGATCTTGAATATACAACTGTTCATCAGAAGTGATTAGTGTTGTAGGACAAATATCAATATCACTGAAATCACTTTCTGCATTAATAGGTTCAAAATTATCATTGCACAAACCAATCAAAATAGCATCCATATCTGATACTATTTCAGCTTCATGCTCACTTGGGTTTATTAATATACTCAAACTCATGTCCATTGCTCGATAATCAGCATGTAATAATACTATATTATGTCTTGCACATGATTTCTGTAGTGCCTTTAATATATCCTCGTTGGACATTTTATGAGCCTGTAGCTCTGTTGCCATATAAAATCGACCCCTTCTTCAATCTAACAACGCTAAATTATTTGACCCTGGTATATAAAAAACAGGTCTTAGTCTATCTTTATGTAATATAATGTCCATTTTAGCACCTCACATCTCATCAGGTGTTGTATACCAAGCATAAGTGATATCCAATGTTTGTAACATTGTAAGTTCTTCTAATGTTCGACCAACAAAACCTACATTTGCAGATATAATAGATGTCTTAGATTCGTTACCCCATTCGACATCTATTAAACCAACCCACTGATCAGGATATTTTCGAGCTATTTCAGCCAATGTTAGTCTTTCAGACAAGTTTCCATTAGGGTTCTTGTCTAACTTATCAATATATTCCTGTAAATCATGATCTAATTCTCTCTCACTTTGTAACGCAATTGCCATAATACAAACCTCCTTAGGTTTGACTTTGAATTATGTTTCTCAATTATATATGTAAAATGCTTGTATTATTTTTCGTTATAGTACTATTGTAGCATGTTAATGAGGCATATTACAATAGCGTTTCTTCTAAGTTCAGTATGAACTTCTGGTAAAACTACTATTCATAAACCTTTTCTACACAAAAGAGAGATACTTCCAGTTGGAGGCATCTCTCTCGATTATTAACTATTCTTGTCTGCATCACCTGCACTACTGTTTTCTTTACTAACAATGTCGAGTAAAAACAAATATTGTAATTTTTTATTAATTTTATATGCCCACTTTGAAAGAGAGAAAGTATTATAAAGGATGATAATTAACCAGAATACCCAATTACGCATATAAACGGCAAACCCATCTCCAAAAGCTAAAACATGATAGATAGCATGCAATAGAATTAACACCAATACTACTATGCCAACTACCCAATTCACAACTAATACCCTATTCTGTTTTATAGCTTCTTTAATACTTGAAAAGAATTCATAACTTGTCCAAATTATCATAAAAGCTGGGCATAATAATGACCATGTGGGAGTCTCCTGGTAAGTTGCCCCTTTACCAATAAAATCTGCAGGATCAGGCTCGGAATACCAGAAACTAAGCCAAACATTATAAAACTTATTTGCTAATAATTGATAATTCATACAGAAG